>CAYSQU010000103.1:0-2741 GCA_964433365.1 uncultured Gammaproteobacteria bacterium | reverse complement strand
ATAGTATAATCCCCGCGAAGTCCCCTTCGGGGATTATTTGTTTCAAGTATGGAGATTCGCAATATCGCTATCATCGCTCACGTAGATCACGGCAAAACAAAGTTGACGGATGCTTTGATGCGCCAAACCGGCATGGTAACTGACGAAAACGCGACCATGGACTCTAACGCGCTTGAGAAAGAGCGTGGGATTACTATTTATTCAAAAAATACTTCCGTTTTTTACAAAGGAACTAAGATCAACATTGTGGACACCCCGGGACACGCTGACTTTGGTTCAGAAGTTGAGCGTGTTTTGCGTTCCATTGATTCGGTCTTGCTAATCGTTGACGCGCAAGAAGGCCCAATGCCCCAGACCAAATTTGTTTTAAAAAAGTCGCTTGAGCTTGGTATAAAGCCGATTGTTGTAATTAATAAAATTGACAAACAAGCGGCTCGGCCGGAATGGACGCAGGAAAAGGTTTTGGAACTATTTATGGATTTGGGCGCGAATGACGAACAATTAGATTTTACCACTGTATATGCTATCGCGAAGCAGGGGATTGCAAAGATGAATTTGACTGACACTTCCACAAATCTTACGCCTCTTTTAGACACTATTTTGGAAAAAGTCCCGCCAGTCAAGGCCGACTTAACTCTGCCATTTGCTTTTCAGCCATTTAATCTTGCTTACGATAACTATCTTGGCCGTTTGGGTATTGGCAGGATCTATCAAGGCACAGTAAAAATAGCGGACAATGTCTTTATAAAAAAAGAAACCGGCGAAATTATTTCCGGCCAGATTTTAAAAATTTTTACTTTTGAGGGTCTAACTCGCAAAGAGGTCTTGGAAGCGTCTGCTGGCGACATTGTAATGATTGCCGGTTTGCCAGATATTTATATCAGCGATACAATTTGCGCGAACAAAGACCAAGCGCTTTTACCCGCGATTAGAATTGACGAACCAACAATCACGCTTAATTTTTTAGTGAATAGTTCTCCATTCGCTGGCAAAGAAGGCAAGTATGTAACAAACAGTCAAATTAAAGAGCGTCTTGAAAAAGAGTTAGAGGTGAACGTTGGGCTTAAGGTTGATTTTACGCCTATTGACCATTATGAAGTTTGTGGACGCGGTGAACTTCATATCGCGATTTTACTAGAAAATATGCGTCGCGAGGGTTTTGAAATTCAGGTCTCACAACCGCAAGTTATTATAAAAATGGTAGATGGTGTCAAGCACGAGCCATTTGAAGAAGTTACAGTTGATATACCGCAAGAATGCGCTGGTATTGTGATTGAAAAGATGTCAAAGCGAAAAGGGCAGATGATAATGATGAAGCCGGAACAAAATCACACTCGCTTGATTTATCAAATTCCAACACGCGGACTTTTGGGTTATCGCTCGGAGTTTATTATTGACACGCGCGGCGAGGGTATTTTATGCACTGAAGTGATTGGTTTCAAACCGCACGTCGGCGACATTGAAAAACGCGATGTTGGCTCTATGGTGTCTGGCGAAACAGGAAAAGTGCTGGCCTATTCGCTGGCCAACTTGCAAGATCGTGGCACATTGTTTGTGGGCGCGAATGTTGAAGTATATGAAGGCCAGGTGATTGGCAACACCGCGAAAGGCATGGATATGACTGTGAACCCGATCAAGGGCAAGCATTTGACCAATATGCGGTCATCTAACTCTGATATCGCCATTCAATTCACCCCGCCAATGGAATTGACGCTGGAGAGTGGATTAGAAGTCATGGCCGAAGACGAGTTTTTAGAAATCACGCCACAAAGCATCCGTTTGCGCAAAATGTTTTTAACAGAGACGGATAGGGTAAGGGCTGAACGGAAGAAAACGAAGGTGGACTTGACAAAATAATCTGGGTGTTATACAATACGCCATTGTATTGTGGTTGGAGAAAAGTGGTTAAAATTTGACTGTTTTTCTCCCAAAACAATAAGCAGATGCCTGGGAGTCGCGTTTGCGATTTTGGCCGAAGCTTACATTTATAAGAGAGGTGGAAAGATGAGAAACTCTACGTTCATGAGGGGGGGCATCCAAGTTGTACGAGGCACTCAGACTCCGGTACGGATTCCTCGTGATTGAGGGCTACGACAGAGTCGTGGTGTCCAGCATGGAGTACGGGAAGAGTGTGCTTCGTGAGGCAGTGGAGAGGGAGATCCACACGGGTGACCAGGCAGGAGCCATGGAGACCACGATGACCGAGGCCGGGCTGGCTGCGGACATGGGTGCGTTCTTCCAGAGGGTGAAGGAGTTCGTGGTACCTGAGGAACACAAACCCGCGCACATCTTCAAGGTATGCGCCAACTGCAAGAAAAACCCGCTTCCGCATGGACAAATCGTCGCTGTGGAAGACGGCACGTCTCCTGTTGCTCTCTCAACCCTGTTCACTGGGTTGGAAACCTGCGATGCGATGGTCCAGAAGCAGGAGTGGGGAGTGTTGGATGGCGCGACTATCCTCAAGGACATGGTGGTGGCCGACCTGCCCGTGGACAACGATGATGCGGAAAAAAAGTGGAAAGCACTTTCAGAGGAAACACGTCGCCAGTACGGGAGCGAACAGGCACCGGTTAGTCACCACATGATTACGGGACATGGAAGGATCGTTACCATGGCCTTCCCGATCGACAAAAGGGCATTTCGTTGAACGACCCAGAACTCAACGTGCGAACAACAACGACCTTTTCAAGGAGGAAGGAGGGAGCAACAACGCGATCGGCCGCACACGATCGCACGCTTCC
>CAYSQU010000102.1:0-2794 GCA_964433365.1 uncultured Gammaproteobacteria bacterium | reverse complement strand
GGATGGCCTTCTGTGACTGATTCGGAGGTAAAGATATAATTGTTCATAATCGTTGTCATTCCGAGCGAGCGAAGCGAGTCGAGGAATCCCTTTTCTTGCCACGTTCGCTCAATAAAATTAATTTATTGTTATACTAAAAAACAGTCTAATAGGACTATTCAAGAAGATAGAATATCCGCCAATGAGGCGGAACGGAAGTTGTTGAGCAGTAATTCTGGCATCGACCGCCCAAAATGAACCGGCCAACAACAAACACCATTTTCTTGAACAAATTTAGTATAAAATAAAACCAAAAAAATGTCAATCAAAGCAGCGTTTCCATCAATTTTTTCGCTTCGCCAGAGAGAAAACGTTTCACCTCTTTCCAGCTGGCGGAAAAAAATAATTTTGGCTCTGGGTCATCTTCTGCATCCGCGAAATAAGCCAAACTTTTTACAATATGATGATAATTATGCGCTGTCTCCGGATACTGTCGTCTCAAACGTAAAAAAACGTCACGCAACGGCTCTTTATTTTTTACATACCAATACAAATCAAAAAAATCCCTCTTTTTACCGCGCTGGCTAATGGCCACCATTTTCATCACTGCGATGTCAGTCACTTCCAAGACGCGCACATTGCCATACCACAAATTCGGATTAGCAGACACAAAAAACGGATAGGCAATAAAACTAACTTTCGCGCCGAATAATTCACCATATATCGTGCCCTCTTTTAATAAAGTCGTCTTCCAATCTTTTGATGGAAAACGGGCTAATAATTTCCCAGCATTAAAATCTTTCTGCGGAGTAAAAAAATCCAAATCCACGGAACTGCGATTTCCGACTTGCAAAGCCATGGCAGTTCCGCCGGCTAAATACCAATCGGTCTTTTTCAACCACGCCTGTTTGGCAAGCCAGCCAAGCGCTTTTTGTGTTGGCGCAGGCAACGCGTCAATACGCCAATTTACCTGCTTTGAAGCAAAAGTTTCCATAAATTTTTGGTTTCCGGACGCAGACCTCTGGACTTAAAAACTGTCTGACGCAAAAGCGACTTCGGATATTTTTGATAAAGCCATTTTACCTCGCCATCATTGCCAAAATCCAAAATCCGCTCAATTATGTATTTAGCGTGTTTTTTCGGGTCAATTTTTTTTGGGTCTGTGTCCCAAAACAGTGCCTGTCTAAAGCGCATATGCGTACACTTGTCATTCCGAACCCTGACCAAGTCAGGTGAGGAATCTTTTTTAATTATAGCACAAATCGAAGAGAAAATCAAGCGCCTTTTCGCGCCTCGGCAATCCATTCTCTTGCTTTTTTAATTATTTCTTCCATCATATGCAGGAAAAAATTTCTTTAATTTCTTTACTCATCAATTTACTAACAAATTTATTCTTAAGAAAGATTCCTCACCACGACTGCGGTCGGGTTCGGAATGACAAAAGGCGACTAGAAAAGCTTCACCACACTATACACCGCCCCGACCGTCAACGCGATAACGAGCGGAACAACCAAAAGCCACGCGTAATGCAGTTTGTATTTGCTGGGTTTGAGATGGCCGAGCGTTTTGGCGCGGTAGTAAATAAGGACTAAGACCAACATCTCCAAACTGATAAACACGCCGCCGACAATGTCAATCGCGGCAATAAAGCTCCGCATGCCGAGTAAAAATATAACTAACGGAATTCCGCAAACTAACAATGTTGCTGGAATATTCGGCACTTTGTAATCCCAGCGCAATGAGTCCTTGAGCGAAACGCCGCCCATCATAAAACACGTCCCCATGGCGAAAATCGCGAACAAGTTGCCAAACAAGAACATCGCCCTGCCAGCAACAGCGCCGAGGCCTACTGTGGCGATTTCAGTTGTGTGCGCGCCTGTGACTCCGACAACAGCTAAAGTAAATAACGCATACGCCACAATCGCGATTGTGCCTGCGATAATAATAGCTTTTTTGAAGTCCTTAATGCGATTTTTCAAAATCGCGTGTGCTTCCGGGATTGAACTGGCTCCGCTAAACGCGAACAAAACCACGCCATAGGGCAATAACAAATTAACCCAATTGCTGTAAATAATGTTCTCAAATTGAACATGCGGAGCTGACAATCCGGCAATCAGCAAGATAATCACCAAAATCGCCATACTCAAAACCAATTCCGCTGTCTTGACTGTCTCCAAGCCAATCATCACAAAAATGCTCCCAAAAACAAAAAATAAAATGCTCCATCTAAACGGATCACCGCCAAAAATATTCGCCAACGTGTTGCCCTCGCCGATAATATAAACAACCAAAATACCAAACGCCATTAAATAATTCAAAACAGTCATAAAATATCCGCCCCACTTGCCAAGATATTTCCGCGCCAACCCGACGAGCTGAAACTCGCCTTTTGTCCCCGCAACCACCTCGCCAACCAACAAATTTAACGCCATCAAAAGCAAGCCAAGAAAAACAATATAAAACAAACCAACACCCAAACCGACTTTTGACACCGCGTACGGGATGCCCAAGACACCAGCGCCAATCGTCGCGCTTAAAATCAAAGCCACGGCTTCAAACAAGCCGATTTGCTTCAAAAACACGCCTTTATAATTTACCACGCCGGGCTCTTTGTCTAATGAGCGATATTTATAGTGAAACATAGTGATTTTATTATACTGTGGATAACTTACTCTTGACACATCTTGATGCCCATGATATGCTTATTTTAGATAAATCATCCGAAAGGCCCGCAAGGGTCTTTTGTGATTTTAACACTTTTTTACTGGTTCGTCTAATTGCCAAAACTCTTCAAATTTCGTTAGATCAAAATAAA
>CAYSQU010000101.1:0-2809 GCA_964433365.1 uncultured Gammaproteobacteria bacterium | reverse complement strand
ATTTTTTTGCCTTTGGCTCCGGTTTTCGCTCAAACAGCCCAAGAGGCAAGCGCCAGCAGCGGCGCCATTGAAGCAGTGGATTTGGAGAATGATTCCACATCAACTGTTTCTACGTCAACAGATAATGGCCAAGTTATAAAAAAAGAAAATAAAAAAATTTCTTACACTAACTTAATGAGGCGATTGAAAGATGTCAGAACCGGCAAATTACAAGAAAAGAAAGGCGAAGTTTTAACGGACTTTGAATCATTTTTAGATTCTGAAAAAGACCGGCTAAACACTTTGGACGTTTCGTCTGATAAAAGAGATGCCTATCTGGAGCGGTTAGCAGGACAGATGAAAGGTATTGATGACAGGCCAGTTGGTAATTTTCAAAAAGTTTGGGAAAAAATCAAAAGTTTTTTTGGTTATGGCGCGGAAGAACTGCCTTTTGACGAGGAAATAATAAATAAAGACGAAAAGCAAGAGATAAAAATCCCTGAAAATCCAGCTGAATTTAGTTTTAACAATGAAGAAATCAAGGTTAATAAATTGGGGAATATAACCGTGGATTTTGGACAAAAAATTGAAAAAAGCCTTAAGGGCTTCATTAAGATTGAAGAAGCCAAGGCAGACGATGGTTATTTGCCAACAATATCAGACGTCCAAGCTGACAATAAAGAAATAATTATCAATTCAACCATTAAAAATTTAGCCAATGACCTGCATAATAATCCGGTGGAAATATACAATTTTGTCCGCGCCAATATCAGTTACGAACCGTATTATGGAGCGAAAAAAGGCAATCTGGGCTGTTTGGAAGAAAAAATTTGCAATGACGCGGACACGGCTTCACTGACCATTTCTCTTTTGCGGGCGGCAGGCATCCCGGCGCGTTACAAAAAAAGCATTATTGTTATCCCGATTGCCAAACTGCAAAACCTTTTAGGCGTGGAAACCGGCGCGGAAGGCAAGCGAACCGTCTATGGCGCTTTTGCCTGGAACAAAGTTCCCATTCATGTCATTACAGACAATCCGACAGTCGGCGGCAATTTGGATGAGGCCGACTTTTCCCAAGACACTCATTTCGCTTTGGAATGGGTTTTTCCCGAGGTTTTTTATGATTATGACGAGCGCGGAGGAAATATTAACAATCTTTTGGATTTGTCATCCGCTGCTACGACTGAAGCGCTCCAGTCGCTTTTACAAGAAGAATACAAAAAACAATGGCTTCCTTTGGATGTGATATTCAAAAAATATAACCGCGTTCAGAAAGAAATTGTCGCGGACTCCGCTAATTTCAACAGCGAAAATTTTTGGTATGGCTTTTATCAATATGCAGGGGCTTTATCGCCGTTAAATAAATACATTGCTGATTTGCAAACTGCCACCGGCAAGAATGTAAGTTCAGCCGCTTACCAGTCATATAACGAGCCGATTATTAAAAATTATAATATCTTGCCGCCGACTCTGCCTTATGTTTTAGGCGAGGGAGTTGACAGTGAAGGCAATCAGGTATTGCTGGAGACATGGTCTGTCTTGCCTGATATTCGCAAACAGCAAGTAAAAATCCAATTGAAAAAAAGCAGCGATAATCAAGTTGTTTTAGAGCACACATTTTTTGGCAGCGAGATAAATAACAAAGAGTTAAACTTGTATTATGAAGGAGCGGCAGATGCTGATAAGCAGATAATAGAGAGCTATGGCGGCATTCACGCCACGCCCGCGGAATTGGTTGATATTGTGCCATATTTTTCAGGAGATTCTGAACGTTATCAAGGAACACAGAATATTAATATTGGCGATTCATTAGTTTTGCGTTTTGAGTATTATATTAAAGGAATAATAGAACATAATGATGAGAAGTTTTCTGTCGCGGGCAACCAAGAGGGTATTTATCTCGCGCTTTCCAAAGTGCAAGAAGATCCATATCTTGACACCAATTCACGCATTCTGCTGCGCGGTAATGTCGGCTTGGCCAGAGAGTATTTAAAACAAATACAAAATTCAGGCAATTTATTTGAAAAAAGCTTGGATTACAAATACAACATCAATTTTGCCAGAGCTGTCGTCACCCAGAATCGTATTTTAAACACAGTTAACGGCACTCCAACTACTTTTGATTTTAAGGGCCTTACGATAGATTCAGGGTTTTACATTAATGATTGGTCAAATCGCGGTAATTATAAAGACCACAGAAAGGACTTCCGTTTGCTTTTGGGTTTGGAAGCTTCTTATCAAGAAGGGCAGATATTTCAAGATGTCGCCGGGTTAGAGGGCATTTCCACGGTCAAAGGTTTGCAATATGCCTATGCCAATCCCAGCGAATACACTGTCCATATTATCAAAACTAACAATGAATCTGAAATTGATTCTCTTGCTTTGTCAGACAACACAAAAACCATTATGCACGCGGATGTGCAGAAAGGCAATACTATTGTTACTCCCAACCAATCTGTCAGCAATGGCGTTTTCACCGGCATTCTTTATGTTTCCCTTGACCCTGACTGGACCGGCACTTATGCCATTGGCGAGCAGACGCAGAGCAATGGGGGGTGGACGGTGAGTGATTTGTTGCAGTATCTATACATTGATATGGCTGGAAATGAACGCACTGTTTTTTTCTACAATCTAGGCGACAGCAAATATCATTATGAAGACAGTGCTTATGAAAGCGGGGTACAATGCAGAATAAAAAATGTTGAGTATGACATAATGAAAGCCAGTCAGGATTGGAATAATGGCTATGGCGAGCCATGTATGACAGATGCCATCACATTTGGATTGTCGGGCGTGGCCGGTGGCAGTGTGAAACATTCCTACATGTTGG
>CAYSQU010000100.1:0-2828 GCA_964433365.1 uncultured Gammaproteobacteria bacterium | reverse complement strand
GTCGGTGTGAATTTTGTAATTAATCTTTGCCAATGTTCTTTGCAGATTCCACTCTAAATGAAGATTTTTTGATTCATTTTCTTTTAGCCGTTGAAATTCTTTAATTAAATAAAGCTTAAACTCAGAACTCAGCCAACTGCCAAATTCAAAAGCAATATCCTTGTGAGCAAAAGTGCCACCGCCATATCTTCCGGCCTTTGAGACAAATCCAATCGCGTTAGTTGCTTCAATCCATTTCCGCGGGGTAAGATTAAAATTATTTAGGCCGGCTTTCATCTTAAAGGTCACAAATTCGTCACCTTTAAAGTTGGGATTATATAATTCTTCCCACATACCAATAAATTCAACTGTGTTTCTGTTTCTCATCCAGCTATAAAGCGTTGCATCATCACCAAAATTTTTAACCATATCCGTTAAGGAAATAAAATCCATGTCATTGACTTTAATAATTGCAATGTCACTTCCTTTTACGGTTATTTTTCGATTTTTGCGCATATGGTTACTCAATTATTAATTGCTTCCTCAAAAGCGCGCGCCACGTTTTCAAATTCTTCCGGCGACTCCATGCCGACGGCGATTCTTATTGTGCGGTCTCCCAAAGCAAAATTGGACAGCCAAGTTTTTTTGTGTCCAAAACTTGACCCTAACCCAATATTTTCCCCACCAACTTTTTTAACTTTGTCCATAAATTCATCTCTGTCTGGTATGCTTTCTGGCAAATCAATATAAAACAAAGTAACTGCCCCGTTTGGAGCCATATCGTTCGCGAGTTTGTGTTGTGGGTGAGAGTCCAAATTTGGATGATACACCCTAAATCCTTTTACTTCCAAAATTCTAGCCAGCTTTAACGCGTTTTCACTGTGTTTTTTAATCTTTTCTGGCATGAGGTCAGTGATATCGCGTGGTATTTCCACTTCGCTTGTTGACTGAAGATGCGACCCGGCTTGAATTCTTAAATTCTTTACCTTTTTTACTCTATCTTGATTTTTTGAATACACTATTCCCATGGTGATCGCGTTCTTGCCGTCTTGGAAGTGTTTGGTGCCACTGTCCACAACCGTCATTTTCGAAGTAACTTCTCCAACTTCTTCCACAGGATTAATAAGCACAGGCGAAGGCAGGGTATTATCAACAATCAAAGATGCCTCGCCCCTACGTTGGGTTTTTACATATTTAACAATCCTAACAATTAAATCAGTCACCTCTTTCCTGGTTAAGCCAGATCCATCTACAATTTCCTTCCTGATTTCATCAAACACCGCTTCTTTGTTAGTTCTCTCATAATCCAAAAAAACTTGCAAAAACTTTTGTTTAAAAAATTCTGGCATTTTCTTTGCTATTTTGGTCAAAGAAAGACTTCTTTCTAAACATTTTTCAGTTGTTAATTCACCATATTCATCATTGGTTGTTCTAATTAATTCAGCGAAAGCAGGCAAATCAGCAACCTTCATTTCTTTGGAATTAGACACTGTTTCAACGAAAAATAAACGAGGTTTATACTCATGTGTTTTAATTTTCAAAGATTCCATATCACTCGGATCAAAATACTTAACTATTATGCCAAACTTCTTCAGCCCCTCCACATAATCCTTGGTTACCCCATATACAACATCCGAACAAAACACAACATCGCCCGGTTTTAAACCTTCGGCTTCAATGGCGGTGTGAATGGCCGCCATACCAGAATTAAATAAAGCCGTGTCAGGCACCCCGATCATTTCCGCGAATTTTCTTTCATCTGCCACAAGTTCTTTATAGTCGTATCTTTGGTACATTCCTGTATCTTTTCCAGCAAATACATCTCTGGTGTCTTGATTAAAAGCAGACATGTCCGGATATTCTTTGGCAATAGGTACTCTGCCTTCATTTCTTTCAGACATACAAAAATTAGTTATTTGACAAGTTTAATAACTGGCATGTTAGCGCATATCTCCTTATCTAAAACTTTCCATTCTGCCCTCTTAAACCCAGCGTCTCTGACAGCGTTTCTTATTTCTTTTTCAGATATTTTTCCTCTAAATCTTGCTTCAGACGACATAGAAATCAAAATTTTGATCAAATCATAATCACTCTGAGAAATTTTATTTTCCTTGACCCATGCGCTGGCAATTTTTCTGGCTTTCGGATAATCAACATAGCCATCTTTATCAGCGCAGTGAAAATATAATTCAACTTCTAGATAGCTGAATAATGGATATTTTCTGTTTGGTTTGAATGCCCATTTGGATATTAACTCATCCAATTTGTCTTTATGATTTTTAAATTGTACATTACCTTTGCAATAAAACGCGCCACCTGATTTGAGAGCTTGACGCATCCGTCTAAAAAATTTCACCAATACATTTCTACCTATAACATTAAATGGCCTGTGGCCAATAATTACATCAAATTTCTCTTTATAATCAATATCAAGCCAATCAATTTCTAAAAATTTTTCTTTTTCAAATTTTTCTTTTGAATAATTTGTGAGCACGGTGTAAATTGATCGGTCAAAATCAGCCACACATGGCTGGACTCCCAATCGTTTGCATAAAGACCGATACTCAATCGTTGAACCAAGTATCAATACACTAATATTTTTCCCAAGTTTTTTTATTTCCTTCTCAAGATATGCGAGCTCTTCTTCAGACGGCCTTGCTGGAACAGGAAATTTGCTCCACACTTCCGCGTAATCCCAACTGGCGTCCTCTTCGTTGAATTGTTGTTTTGTTTGTTTTGACATAATTCGGAATGACAATTATAAACGACAGGTCGGCGGTAATTCACCCACCAGCGGCCTCACATAACCCACAAACGCCTGCGTCACCCCATTCGTCCCATCAATAAAC
>CAYSQU010000099.1:0-2838 GCA_964433365.1 uncultured Gammaproteobacteria bacterium | reverse complement strand
ATTCAAACCTTTCGTTTGATATAGATTCGCAACGGTAATGATTGTCGTGTCATTCCGACCGAAGTGAAACGAAGTGGAGGAATCCCTTTTGTTAAAGATATTTACTATTTTTTCTCTTGCCTCGTTTCTGTCAAGAAATTGTGGCATCTCAATACCAAGTGGAATTTTGATGAGTTTGTCTTTCGGTATTCCGGATTGTTGTCCGGTTTGGTAATCAAAATCAGACAAAACAATGATTTTATTTTTCCATCGGGACGTCAGTTTTTCCAACCAGCGATAAAGCGCCTTTTTGATTCGTCCGAGCGGTTCGTTGAAGACCCAGCCGTGGACGGTGTAAATAATTTTTAATTTGTAATTTTTAATTTTTAATAAACCAGCGAGGGAGCCGAGGATGCCGGCTTTGGAGCTGTTGAGGTGGACGATGTCTGGTTTAAGTGTTTTATACAGTTTCGCGATCTCAAAAATAGCCAGAATGTCGCGCCATGGAGATATATTGCGCTGCAGGTGTTGTAATTGGATAATTTGGATTTTGTTATTTATTTGTAATTTGTAATTTGTAATTTGTAATTTTTGTTGTAAATCACGCCTCCCCTCAGGTTCTCCGACAGCAATAGTAACACAAAAATCATCAGCCAAGTTGGTGGCCAGATCATAAACATAACGCTGGGATCCGCCCCACTCGCCTTGCGTTATTATGTATAGTATTTTAGTTTTCACCATATTGTTGATTATAGCATGAGCATTGAATAATTCAAGTTATCCACAGGTTGAGTTTACTCTTTTTTTTCTTTAAAAATGTGTTATAATAATAGCGTAAGTTATATGCTTTCAGAAAATAGCGCGACAAATAAAAGTTTGTCAATGATTTTGTGGGCAATTTTGATTTTGTTGTTTATTTTGGTAATGGGTCTGGGTTGGTATTTTTTTGATGTCCGAGGGGAGAGAAAGCAGAATCAATCAACTGTCAAAGAGATAAACAATATCAACACGATCAAAGAGAATTCACTTGATTTGTCAAACAACGATCCAGAGGTCGGCGGCATTGTTGAAAAGGTCTCTCGTCACATGTTGCTTCCGGCAAAAAATTTTACGGTGGCCACGGTAAAAGACGAAACAGCGCTGTGGAAAGAAAATCCGATTTTGTTTAGTTACATAAGAAATGGGCAAAAGCTTTTGCTTTATGACACAGGAGTGGTGGTTTATGATCCGGCAATAGATAAAATAGTTGATATTGTGCAACTTTATAATATTCGCCAACAAAAATTGTCAAATTAATTTAATAAAAAGAAGAATAATAAAGAGAGTGGTCGATTCTCTCTTTGCTTCACACTAACCCTTTTTTATTTTTTATATGAGAAATTTAATGAAGATATTATTAAACATATCCTTAGTGGTTGCGGTTTTATTAGTGCCGGCCGTTGTATTTGGCGCCACTACGGTAGGCAATGATGTTTCAGTCGGTGGAACATTAGATGTTACAGGAGCTACAACCATTACTAATGTCAGTTCTACAAACCATAGCGCCAGCGGTTATTTAGATGTCAATGGCGCAACAACATTGGATGGCGCTGTAACTCTTGGTGATTCAGCCGGAGATTCAATTACAATAACCGGCAAACTTGGTCAGATTTATATAGCTGATGGTACCACAACATCTACCATAGCGAAAAATTCGTTTATTGTGGCTCAAGCCGCGAATTTTAATGTTGGTAAGTTCTACGTTGATTCATCAGGCAATGTTTCTGCCTCTGGCACATTGGGTATCACAGGCCTTTTCACTCCAACAGGTGGTATTTCCACCTCAACTTTGGATGGCGTAGTTGTGGGTGGTTCTACCGCGGCTGCTGGTTCTTTTGTGGCTCTTTCCGCTACAGGCGCCACAACATTAGACGGCAATGTTACTTTGGGTAATGCCGTGACGGATTCCATTACCGCGACAGGTTTTTTCCTTGACACCATTAGTGTTGGTGACGGTGCCGCAGTTACTTCCACGTTGAATAATGATTCTTTTTCAGTCGCAAAGAACGCCACCAATAACGTTGGTAAATTTTATGTTGATTCATCAGGTTCTATTAGCGCTTCTGGCACCATACAAACACTACAATTAGCCACCAGCACAATTATTATTGACACGAATGATGCAACCAAAGGCACGTGTTTCGTGGTTAGAGATGTGGCTGGAACAGCGAAGTATATGACTATCTTGGCAGGTAACACTGTTGCTATTAGCACAAAAGATTGCCGACTATAAATTAATCTTAGGTAATTAAAAAATTATGGCCAAGCTTAGATATTTAGTGTTGTTGGTTGCGTTGGTCCCTGCGATGACCTTGGCTGCCTTTAATACGGTTACCCACACAAGCGGGACGCAAGCATATTTAACTGGTACTAGTAAGAATTATACGGTAAATGATTCCACAAGGGTTGCAGAATACACGGTAAACGCAAGTACAATTGATTTTTCTGTTAGCAGTGGCTCTATTATTTCTTTGACATCGTCTGATAAAAGCAACTTTACTTATTCTGCGACAACTTGTGGGGATGTATCAATCACCTGCGGAGCAAATTCTTCTGTGTTATTTATTCAGTGCGGTCCAACCGCATCCGCGCACACAATTACAGTAACACCAAGCGGTACATGTAGTGACACTGGCGTGAGTTCTCCGCCAAGTGGCGGCAGTCCTGGTGGAGGAAGTAGTTATGTTGCTCCAACACCAGCGCCAACACCTGTTCCAGCAACTATTGACTTAAAATATTGTCCTCCGACATTGGTAGCTGGAGATCTTGTTATGGTAAATGACAAGAGTTCAACAGCTGTCTGGATTTTGGACGCCGGTT
>CAYSQU010000098.1:0-2857 GCA_964433365.1 uncultured Gammaproteobacteria bacterium | reverse complement strand
AAGGTTTCCATCAAAAAATATACGCGATGCATAGATTTTCTTGGTTATGTTATTTTGCCTCACCACATTACTTTGCGGACAAAGACAAAACAGAGAATGATAAAAAAATTAAAACAAAAACAAACCCTGTGGCGAGCTGGTGTAATCACTCGCCAAAGTTTTGACCAAACACTGCAATCTTATCTTGGTCTGTTTGAACATTGCAAAAATGAGTGGATGAAGGATTGGGTGGAGTCGTTGTTTGGGTGACATGTGTTTGGATTGCGGATCCTGTCCCGAGTGGGGACGAGGGATCATCCGATGGGAATCGGCCTCCTCGCAATGACTGGTAAAATATGGTATAATACTTTTATGACACCAAAACGCAAGTGTTCAGTTTGCCGCAGGCCTGGACACACTAAGAAAAATTGTCCAAAATCGGCTGTCGGGGAGACAAAAAATACCATTGGCAAGATGGTGTTGGTTAATGTCGCCAAAGCGCACATAAAGTCCCAGCACACCGTTGATTTGAGCGGCAAGATGGAAAAACCAGAGTGGCTTGGTGTTGGGGTGTTTCAAGAAGCACCGCGTGCGCGAGAGAGCAGGCAAGTGATTGATTGGGCGCAGATGGTGCGGGAGGCGAATGGAAAAAGTAATCGGTTATCAGTAATCAGTGATCAGTATAAACAGGAAAAAATTTCTGTGCTGGCGTGTATGAATTCGTGGATCACGGATCACAGATTACCGGTCATCAATTTCGTACGTAAGTGTGTGTATAATATTAAGACAAGCTTAGTTCGTGTTTCAGGGAGCGTTGCAAATTCATTCAATTATCGCCGTCTCGCTTATGCCGCGGTGGCAATGTTTTTGTTGGTCGCTATTCCGTTTCCAGCGATTGGATATTATCAAAAATTAAAGTCAGATGGAGCGCAGGTGGTTAGTGAGAGCACGAACGCGTTTTTGGCTTTGCAGTCATCAACTATCGCGGCATTGCAGGCTAATTTGGGACAAGCGCAGTCGGACTTAAATTCCGCTTTGCAATCATTCAGTTCAGCTCAGAATATTTTAGAAAAAGAACACGGCGCTTTGATGTATGTGGCAGGGCTTTTGCCGATTTTGGGCAATGAGGTTAGAAGCCGTGAGAATTTGTTGGTCGCCGGCCATCATTTGGCGCTTGGCAATACTTATTTGATAAAAGGTGTTTCAGAAACGACAAATGATTCGCCCCTGCTCACTCGCCTTGACTCATTGGCTAATCATCTGCGTAGCGCGATTCCGCAATACAAAGAGGCGTTGGCTGAGCTTGCCGGTGTTGACGCGAAGTCGTTGCCGGTTGAGTATCAGCAGTCGTTTAGCGATTTTAAGTTGTTATTCGCCACGTTCATTGATGATATGAATGATTTGCAGGAACTTTCGCGTTCGCTCAATTATGTGTTTGGCGGAGACCAACCAAGACGTTATCTGCTTGTGTTCCAAAACAACGCGGAAATCAGGCCGACTGGAGGATTTTTGGGCAGTTTTGGTATTTTAGACGCGCAAAAAGGCAAGATTGTTAATTTGGATATTCCGGGCGGCGGGACTTATGATTTAAAAGGCCAGTTAGATGTATTTGTGGCTCCGCCATTGCCTTTGCAAATTGTAAATAAACGTTGGGAGTTTCAGGATTCAAATTGGTTTCCTGATTTTTCAGTTGCCGGGCAAAAGATGGAGTGGTTTTACCAACATGGCAGGGGTGCGACAGTGGACGGTGTTATCGCGCTGAACGCGACTGTTTTAGAACGGCTCTTGCGTGTCTTGGGGCCGATGCAGAGCGAAAAGTTTGGCATGGAAGTTGCTGGCAACAATGCATTAAACAAAATTCAAAAACAAGTGGAAGTTGATTATAATAAATATGAAAACAAGCCAAAAGAGATTATTTCAGATCTCGCAGGTTCATTGTTGACCCGCGCTGGTGAATTGAATTTGGCAAGCGCTGTTAAAATTTTGACAGAACTTCAAGACGCGTTTAATCAAAAAGAGATACAGGTGTATTTTAAGGACGCGTTAACGCAAGCGCGTTTTCAAGAGTTTGGTTGGACAGGAGAGTTATCAAAGATAGGCGATGACCAAGATTATTTAATGGTGGTTGACGCGAATTTGGGCGGCAACAAATCAGACGCGCGCGTTGAAGAAACAATTGACCACCAAGCGGTTGTGCAAGATGATGGTTCTGTGATTAATTCAGTAGTTATCAAGCGAAATAATTTAGGCAGAGACGGCGAAATGTTTTATGGCGGAAACAATGTTGATTATGTTCGCGTGTATGTTCCGGAAGGCGCGGAACTTATAGACGCTGGCGGTTTTAATTATCCTCCGGAAGAAATTTTTAATGTGCCGGAAGAGTGGTACAAAACAGACGCGGATTTGATTAAAAATGAAAAAGAAGTTGCTATCCACGCCAAGACCGGCACCAGAATAACAAACGAATTTGGCAAGACCGCTTTTGGTAATTGGTGTATCACAGCGCCAGGTCAAATTTCCTCGGTTTATTTTACTTACCGTTTGCCGTTTAAAGTTATTCAAGACAACGCAGTCAGTCAAACACGATCATTTTGGACAGCTGGCATGAGTCAACGCGAGGCCTCTCGGTATAGTTTGCTTTGGCAAAAACAATCCGGCACAGAAAGCCACGTGACTTCACGCGTGATTTATCCGACTGGCTGGACACCCGCTTACGGTGCCGGCGACGACATGACGCTCGCGATCAATGGCGCGGAATTTAGTGGCGATTTAAAAATGGATAAGGTGATTGGGGTCGTGATGGAACTGCTTTGATGTTTTTATGTTTTAATGTTTTAAAGTTTTAATGAATCAAACAATATGCCAGAACCAGAGTTTA
>CAYSQU010000097.1:0-2872 GCA_964433365.1 uncultured Gammaproteobacteria bacterium | reverse complement strand
CGCGTACGCGGATGATGGAAAGTGTCTTTGTAATGAAACTAATTTTGAAAGTAACATAATGATACCCCTTCAGCCTGTGTCTTTAAACATAAACAATGCAGCCAATTGCAAGGATAAAGAAGAACAATTTAATCTAACTTTTAAATATAGCGACTGTGTGTGGGTTCCGGCGTCGCCGCCAAAATCATCTTCATCTAAATCTCCAAATGGAGGCGGCGCACCCGTAGCGCCAGCCGAAGTCGGCGTGATTTCAACAGCGCCGGTGGACGCTAAGGTGGTGAAGCTGGACAACCCGCTTGGGGCGGGGAGAACTGATGTCCGCGTTATTTTGGGCGATATAATTAAGTACGCGATGGGGATTTTGGGGTCGTTAACACTGTTGGTTTTTGTTTACGGCGGGTTTTTGTGGCTTATTTCAGCGGGAAGCGATGAGCGGGTGAAAAAGGGGTCGCAGACAATGCTCTGGGCTGTGATTGGCATCTTTATTATTTTTGCCAGTTATGGTATATTAACGTTGGTGTTTAACGCGATTGGAGCCAAGAAAAACGCGGATGAGCCGTGGGGCGTGCAGGGGTCAATAGGGGGATATACGAATAAACAAGCGACAGAGGCAAACGAGTCATGTTATTGTTTTAAGAAAGATTTAATAACCCAAGAAAAAAGTTTATGCAGAGAAGAGACATTCTTATTTGATAAAGACAACTGTTCAGGAAGCCACCAGAAGGAAGGATTGATGGATTGCGAGTGGCAGACATTTCAGACGTGCGCTCCTGATATAGAACCGCAAAAACAGTAATAGGAAAGATTCCTCCCCGCCCCGGGCGGGTCGGAATGACAGTGAAATTAACTCCGAAAGGGGGTGAGAATATGTATTTGTTGACAAAATTAGCGAAGAATAAATTGTTTGTTGGCATTGTTTTGTCATTTGTGTTTGGCATTTTGCTGTTGCCCGCGGCCCCTGCTTTAACGGAGGATCAGTTTGATTTGGGTATCGGATACGCGGGCGCAACAGGACTTGGCCATAGAGATGTCCGCACCACAATCAGTGATATAATCAAGGTGTCTTTGGGTCTTTTGGGCATTGTCGCATTGGTGATTATCTTAGTCGCTGGGTTTAAGTGGATGACTGCTGGCGGCAACGAGGAAAAAGTCGGCGAAGCAAAGAAGATGATGATGCAGGGCGTAATCGGCCTGGCGATTGTTTTTGCCGCTTATGCCATCGCGCAGTTTGTGTTGACGCAATTATATAAAGCCACGACCGGAGACGTCTATAAGCTTGAGAAAGATACAGGCAACCTTCCACTGCCAAAACCAGGATAAAGATAAATAAAAAGTAAGAGTTTTTACTTTTTTCGCCGTGGACCCTGTTGCCCGCGATGGCGGCGGGGTCCTGGCGAAACGCAAGGGAGAATTTTGAATTTATAATTTTGAATTTCTAAGGACTTAACCGTTTTCCTCCCTCACAAAAATAATCGAAAATTAAGTCATTAAAAATTGATTACAAATTAAAAATTTAAAATTATAAATTCAACAGGTATGTTTTACAAATTTTCGCTCTTTTTAATCATTCTGTTTTGTTTGGCGGCATCAACACCTGTCTTGGCAGTTGACCCAGGAACAGGCCCGTTTTTGGGCATGGAATATGGCGCGGCAACAGGGCTTGGCAAGTCAGACGTCAGGTGGACAGCGGCAAAAGTTGTGCAAATAGCGCTTGGTCTTTTGGGCATTTTGGCAACGGTGTTGATTGTTTACGCCGGCTTTAAGTGGATGACCGCGGCTGGCAACGAAGAACAGGTTGGAGAGGCGAAAAAAATAATGTATCAAGCAGTGATTGGGCTGGTGATAATAATGAGCGCGTATTCAATCGTCCGTTTTGTTTTGCCGCAATTATTCAAAGCAACGACGACCGTTGATTATAAGACAGTGGAGCCGACGTATTAGTAATGTACGAACTACGAAAGCTACGAAATTACGAACCGATTAAAATGTAATGTACGAACTACGAAAGCTACGAAATTACGAACTTTAAAACAGAGTATGGAGGGGAACAAAAAATACACAGTTAATAAAAAAGATCTGCTTTATCCGGAATTAAGTTTTGATGTAAATGGCGTGTTGTTTGAGGTTTTCAAGCAAATGGGCGGCGGGCACATTGAAAAATACTATCAAAAAGGCGTGGCGGCCGGCCTGCGCCAGAAAAAGATGGAGTTCAAAGAACAGTTTTACGTGCCAATAAAATGTTTTGAAGAAAATGTCGGTAAGTATTATTTGGACTTTTTGATTGAAAACAAAATTGTTTTGGAATTAAAACGGGGCAAGTTTGTTCCAGCGAAAGTAATTGACCAAGTAAAACAGTATTTAGAAACACTTAATTTACAATTAGCATTGGTGGCGTGCTTTACAACGGATGGTGTAGTAATAAAAAGAATAGTCAATTTAAGGTAATTTTATTCATTCATAACACTTTCGTAATTTCGTAGTTTTCGTATTTCGTACATAATAATATGATGTATCACATCCTTTCACTCCTCTCCACCCCTGTTCTCGCGGCTGGCGATTATGGCCTGTATGAGACAGCCAAAACAGCGGAATTAGCCCAATTCGGCGAGAATCTGCCCGGTCTTATCGGCAATGTGCTTGGCACCGCGCTCTCGCTTGTTGGTGTTTTGTTTTTTGCTTTAATGCTTTATGGCGGCATCACTTGGATGATGGCGCACGGCAATGCCGAGAGCGAGAAAAAGGCCCTCAGCACCATCACAGCCGCGATTATCGGCATTTTAATTGTCCTCGGCTCGTACGCGCTTACCACGTTTGTGCTCACCAGTGTCCAAAAAAGCGCCGGCAACACCCCAAAGCAAGAAGCCCCGCCTCC
>CAYSQU010000096.1:0-2969 GCA_964433365.1 uncultured Gammaproteobacteria bacterium | reverse complement strand
AATGGCGCGTAGCCATTTTTTAGATAGGGTGTAGAGACGCATTGCAATGCGTCTGTACGAAATTAGAATTATATGAGTTTTGGAAGAGAAAAAGCGTGGTTAGGCGCGGCATTGGCCGCTTTTGGGGTTGGGTGTGGTGAGGGTGGTGAAGAGCGAGATAAGAAAGATAATGGAGATAAGAAGATAAAGATTGAGGATGCGATTGTTGGACAGGATGAGGTGGTGGATGATGAGTTGTATATACCTGATAAGGATGTTGAGATAGAGGCAAAAGAAGCGGACGCGAGCGATGATGCTGAAATATCCTGTCAAGGTGATGAAAGTGAAGACGCGGGCATTGAATATGATGTTGAATCAGAAACACAAACGTTTAGGAATGTTTTAATGGAAGAAGCGGACGCGATTAAGCCCTGCGATTGGATGAAAGATAAATATGGTGATGAGGTCGTCCGTTTGAAAGAAAAATTGCCAAGAGAACTTTGGGAAAATAAATTTGATGAGTCGTTGGAACAATTGCACAAATTTTTTGTTCCGCGCAAAGATGAGGTAAAATATGGTGTAATTGGTTTGTTGGGCGCGGTTAAAGAAGGTAAGGAAACCAAATTTTTTGCAAATAAAGAATATAGAGACAATGTTAAATTATTTGCTGAAAAATACGGCACTCAATATGGCGTGCCTGTTGAAGTGATATATGGAGTGATGGCAGTTGAGAACGCGGGTAAGCATGACCCGCGGAGAAATTCGGCAGATGGCGCGTATGGAATTATGCAAGTCCAGCCGGGTGTTGTTAAGCATCTCGCGGAAATGAAATTTAATGGCGAGGACTGGGATGGCGTTTTAGTCGCGGATTTAGAAGGTAATATCCGCGCTGGCGTTGCTTATCTATCTTTTTTGAATGACCGTTACGGACAGTGGTCTTTTTCTTTAATGGCGTATAATTCAGGTCCAGGAAGATTTGAAAATAGAATGGCTGGCGGAGAGACAGAGAAAGAAAAAATAAGAAAGAAAAGGGGTGGTTGGAAAAAACAGTTGGAGGATAAAAATTTATGGTGGGCTTGTTCAAGAAATGGTCGCGCGTTTTTAAAAAACGGCAACGCGGGATACGCGACAGACGCGATGTATTTGGGTAAGCCGATGCAAGAGATTATGGAATCAGAGGAAGGAGAGGTAAAGTTGACACCATTGGTGAAAGAGATGAAGTAATTCCAATTTTTCCCTCCCCTTTCAAAAAGGGGAGGGTTAGGGAGAGGTCTGGTCAAACTTTACTTTGACAAGCGACTCTTTTGTTTTTTATTCAATCCTCCCAACAGACCTCACCCTCGCCCTCTCCTTCTGAGGAGAGGGAAAATTATCGGGCCTCACCGCCACCCCCCCCTCCACCTCCACCAGCAGAACCGCCTCCACCACCACCTCCGCCTCCACAGGAAGAGAAAGATGAAGAAAAAGATGAGATGAAACTGGAACTAAATCCAGAAGGAGAGAAAGAAGACAAAGATGATGAATCAATTGTCGCGCCGGCGATCATGGCTGAATGATACCACTCTGGCGCTGGCAAATGCATTGCCTCAAAATTTTTCGCCCACTTTTTCTCAACATTGAAAATCATGGTGTAAGGCAGGAATTTTTCAAACAAATCCGGCGTCAAATTTTGCATTCGGTATTTTTCCGCCACTTCCAAATACATCTTGAAACCCAGCCACTCTTCTTTCATCTCGCGCCCCTTTTGCGATAAGCGCGCTTCGAATTTGAAAAATAAAACCAGCACAACGGCGCATGTGATTATCGCAAGAATTAAAATGATTGGTTGAACAGGCAAGCCGATTTCCCCCATTTTCGCGTACGCGAAACCCCCGCCCCACACAATAATAAATAACACCAGCATGGTATATCCAAGATATTTGCTTTCTTTCGTCAACTTGTTGACGAACGCGTTTGTTTTCGTGTCCACCTCATTCAACAAGAGTTTTCGCGCCTCCTCAAGGTCTTTTCGCATTTGAGTGTGTCGAGATGTTCCTCTTGCCTTTTTCATTTCTTTCGTGGAAAACGTATCAGAGCCGGCAAATAATGCTTTTAAATATTTTTTTTCGTATTCGCGAAGTGATTTATCTTCCGCGAATGGTTTGGTTTTTGTCACAATATACTCACGGCTGAATTGCAAAAATGACTTTTTTTCTTCTTCAATTTTCACAAAATCGCGCACAGCAAGGTCAATAAGGGTTGATGCCCACGTTTTAGCGTTCAGCCGCTCCGCGATAATAAGCTGCGCTATGGCCGGAGTTAAATTTTGAGGTGGGTTGTATCGTGGTATGATTGTACCGCGCCCTTTTGGAATAACTTCTGTCACAATCCAGCGAATTAACGCTGTCAAAATTGACAATAAAATAATAATCGCTCCAAATGTGAATCCATAATTTGCCATAAACCAGTCCTTCCAAAATGCTGTCTTAGTTATTATATTTTTTGGAAACGCGATATTAATGGTCAGCGCTTCATAAGGTTTAAAGTCAGCCGCGTTAAATACAATTTTATTTTCGTCTGTTGTTTGTTCAATTTTTTGCGCTGGCGCGCGATACGCGGTGGCGCTCAATCCATCGCTGGCGGGCATCATTACTGTCACAAGCGAGTTTTTCACCGCCACATCATAGTCAGTAAATATATTGTAATACAAACGGTCATTGTCTTTGCCAAACTCAATCGCCCCATGAACTTTGTATTTCAAAATCCATGTGTGGCTTGTATTTTCCATGTTATAGTACTACTCTATATTTTGGCGCCCATTTTGCTTGAAAACCGCGTATTTGCCATAGTCGCTTTGAGTTGGCAGTGTGGTGTCTGTAACAGGTCTTGCGCTCGCGCGCTCCAGTCCTTCTCCGGTCTCGCCATCAAACACTTCAACATCTGTCACTGAACCCAACTTATCCAACGAAATACTCCTCAATCCAACAGTGTACTTGCCTGTGTAATTGTAT
>CAYSQU010000095.1:0-3031 GCA_964433365.1 uncultured Gammaproteobacteria bacterium | reverse complement strand
ATATGGCCGTTCGTTTTAAATCCCAACCGGGTATAATGGTAATCGTAACTTCTTCTCTCGGTGGCGGCGGTATATTTTTTGGATAAATATGGCGATATACTTTATAACTGCCTATAAGCAAAAAACAAACAGCAACAAAAGCCAAAGCAATAATTTTATAATTTTTATTTGACATTTTATTAGGTGAATTAGGTGAATTTGAAATTAGGTGAATTTTTTATAATTCGCTCTCGCCCACTCCAACCTCTCCGGAACACCAACATCAATCCATGGCCTATCTGATTCATACACATACAAATCCTTCATCTTTGGAAACGCATCATATTCAATGCTAAACTCATCTTGATCTGGAAAATACTTTTTCACTTGCGAGTTAAATATATAAATTCCACCGTTCTGATAACCCGACTTATGTATTCCCTCTTTTTCTTTAAATGCAGTCAGGTGATAATTTTTGTCATACTCAACTGTGCCATAACTCGCCACATCTTCCACAAATGAGCCGAGAATAATGCCATCACTTTCCGGTTTTAGATATTTAAGCATATCTGACAAGTCAACGGTGATCAAAACATCGCCGTTTAAGATAATCGTTGGCTCATCTGGTTTTTCTACATATTCAAGACCGTGCTTAATCGCCCCACCAGTTCCCAATCGCTTATCTTCTATCGCGTAAATCAATTTGAGACCGCCCCTCTCTTCACCAGCGACATCAAAAAGCGCCTTTGCCAAATGTCCAGCCGCCAACACCACCTTGTTTATCCCAACACCTTTCAATTTCTCCAACTGCCAATCCAAAACCGGCTGGCCACCGATGTCAAGGAGGATTTTTGGTACGCTCTTGGTTATTTCACCGAGGCGGGTTGATAGCCCGCCACACAAAATGATTGCGTTCATAATTTCAAATTAATCCCCTCTCCTCGTAGGAGAGGGCGGGGTGAGGTCTGGCTCACCTTTTAACCCTAATTATAATCTGATGCATTGTATCATCACCTTCTTGATAAGTGCCGAGTTCTTCCATCTCCAACTCTAAACCAACTTCTTCACCGTATTTCTTCAATTTACTTTTAATAATCGCGTAAGATGTTTTTTCGCGCGCTTGGGCGTAGACCGGAATAAAATTGCCGCGGCTGACATAGTTTTGGCGATACTGCTCCAAAAATGCCCGCATCAACGCGCCGCCTGTGCCGGGATGCTTTAAATCAGACGCGATGTCAGAAACAAAAATAATTGGTTCACCCTCTTCTCCCTCTTTTCCTTCATCTTTGCTCATTCGTCCCTCGTATGCCAGCATATAGCCGTGAATTCTACCATCCTCGCCAGTGTGTTTCAAACTCATATTCGGCCGGTCTTTTGAGATGTTATTTATATCTTTCGCGATCAACGCATTTTCCATGTTGTGTAGATATTGTATCAATGTTTGGTTATCATGATAGGCCTTGCCTTCTATAAACGCGACTGGCAAGGTATCTTCAAAAGTAAGATACGACACGCCCCTTTGACCGGTAACTAATTCTGTTTTTTTACCACCAGGCAAATCATTTTCAATCACCTGCTTTTTTATGCCTTCTGCTAATTTCGGAGTTAACTCGTAAACTTTTTCATGCGTCTTGTCGCTATATCCAACCGGAGCAGATGGCGCGTAAGTGTTTGGAATTTGCGGCAAATGGGTCAAGCTGTCGGAATAACCTTGACCAATCACGACTTGATTAGTTGCCAGATTATCCTCCTTCGCGTACCGCGCCAGATATTCGACCATAAAATCGCGATAAATCAATTCCACCTGCGCTTCTGTTAATTTGTGGCCCTTCACATTCGGAGTCAATTCTACATTATCGCAAGCCAAAATTGACTCACCTTGATTCAAAACATCTTCGGACAAAATAGAGCTAATTAACGGCTTTTCCGGATCAGTCATCTGCTTCATAATCTCGGATATATTCTTTTTTATGTCTTTATCTTTAGTCAAAACACTTTGCGCCACTGTGCGCCAGGTGCCATCAGCTCGCTCTTGTTGAATTGTAAAAAGAGAACAAACCGGATTGAAAGTATAGATATTATTTTTACCAGAACCAAACGGCATACAACAAGCTGTGTCATTGCCGGCCACCACGCCATCCGGGTCTGATTTAAGGTTGATTTTGGCCCGATAACGATATACTTCCCCGACGTTTTTTTTCACGTAGCCAGTTTCTTCATTCTGAACAAGTTCTCTCGATTGGCTCTCTAATTTAGCGTCAATCTGTATTTTACCAGCCAAATAATCCTGAAATTTTAAGCCAGATTCTTTAAACAATTTTTGTAATTGACTAAATAATTTTTTTGGATCTTTTGCTTTGCCTTTTTTTTTATCCTTGTAAGAGCCCAACGCCTCTCTCATCAACATAATCAAATCTGTCTCTCTCTCGCCAACCACTTCGCCACTTTGAGGCAATTCATATACTATTTCCATTGGCCTAAACGCCTGCAATTTATCCAAATCACCCTCAACCTGCGCGTCGCGTAAATCCTCGGCAGTCAAGTCCAAATTTGGAATATGAGTATAATTTGATGGTTTTTTTCTATCATGCACTTTAGCCGCGTCATGATTATCTTTAAGATCCAAAAATTGCTCCGGATCGCGCCAAAATTGAAACACCGCCTTCATATCAATATTAGGATGAAAAGCTAATGTCTCCACGAACCTATATAACTTCATCTTGCGGGACTTTTTTAATTCTTGCAATTGATCCAAAATTTCCGTTCGGCCAAGCAGATTACACAATTCACCATACTTTTTTAAATTTTTCCAAGAAGCAAAAACCTGCTCAGGCGCGCCCAAATCTTGCGCTAAGACCTGCATTTTTTCTATATCTCCATATTTTTGAGCTTTAGCAACCGTTTCTTGAATATTCAAATTAATATTATTCGCCAAACTATTTAATTCATGATGAGCTGTGCCTGTCTCATAGTGGCCGCCATCCATCCTCGCTTGATCCAAAATCTGCCCATAAAACTGCTCTGGATTTAAACCGGACGCGGCCAACAATTC
>CAYSQU010000094.1:0-3048 GCA_964433365.1 uncultured Gammaproteobacteria bacterium | reverse complement strand
TTGGCGCGCCAATTTATGAAAAACAAGGTTTTGAGGCGGACGACGTCATCGGCACGGTCGTTACTAATCTTAAATCTTCAATCTTAAATCTTAAATCAATCATCGTGACAGGCGACATGGACACAATGCAACTTGTGAATGATAAAACGAGCGTCTACGGCCTCCGCAAAGGCATGAGCGACATAGTGATGTACAATCCGGAAGAAGTAAAAAAGAAATACGGCGTTGGGCCAGAATTTGTGGTGGATTACAAGGCGTTGCGCGGGGACGCGTCGGATAATATACCGGGTGTGCCGGGGATTGGAGAGAAAACGGCGACGGAGTTGATTCAAAAATTTGGCGGAATAGATAATATTTATAAAAAGATCACCGGTCACCGATCATCGGTTAAGGGTGATCAGAGACCAGTGATCAGTGATCAAATTTCTGTAAGCGTTCTGAAGAAGCTTAAAGAAGGTGAAGAAAGCGCGAGGATGAGTTATGAGTTGGCGACACTGGACTGCAGTGTGCCGGATTTGGGTTTTGATTTGGAAAAATGTGATGTAAAAAAGTTTGATAAAGAAAAATTAACAGAAATGCTGAAAAAGTTTGAATTTTGGTCGCTGGTGAAGCGAGTGAGTGGGGAGGGTGAGAGTTATAAAGTTCATAAAGTTATAAAGTTTATAAAGTCCGCGAGTGAGATGATGACTGTCGATAAAAATAATATCGAGGAGTTTGGGAAGATAATAAAAGATGCAAAAGAATTTGCTTGTAAAGAAATGATTGATGGGAATGTGTTGGACGGCACAGTTAAGGGATTGGTGTTTGTCGTTGACGATAAAGCGTTTTATTTATCAAATCCGTTTTTATCCGTTGAATCCGTTAAATCAGTGTTCTATGATACAAGCAAGACCGTCATTGGTCATGACCTGAAACAACTTGTCAAGGTACTTTACAAACTTTATAACTTTACAAACTTTATAAACTTGTTCGACACCATGCTCGCGTCATATTTAATTGACTCTAGCACACGCGCGCATGACTTGCGTTCAATTGTCCAGCGCGAGCTTGGCGAAACACTTCCGGATTCCAGTCAAGGTGGTTTGTTCGGTGTTGATCCAAAAACAGTGGCGCAGGAATTAAGTTATATAATGCAGATTAAAAAGAAGCAAGAGAAAAAATTAGAAAAATTATCAGACGCTGGTTTATTTGAAAAAATAGAAATGAAACTGATTCCGGTGTTGGCAGAAATGGAATTGAATGGCATTGCCATTGATTCAAACGCGCTAAATAAATTATCCAAAGAAGTGGGTGGCGAAATAGAAAAACTGACTAAAAAAATTTGCAAAGAAGCGAAGTTTAATTTTAATCCGGCCTCATCGCAACAATTACGCGATGTTTTGTTTGATAAATTACAGCTGCCAACGCAGGGCATTAAAAAAGGCAAGACCGGCTATTCCACGGCTGACGCGGAATTGGAAAAATTGGCTGGCCTGCATCCGATTATTGAATTAATGCGTGATTATCGCGAATTAGCCAAATTGCAAAATACTTATGTGGATGTTTTGCCAACTTTGGTGAATAAAAAAACGGGAAGAATACACACCACATTTAATCAGGCAGTCACAACCACCGGCCGTTTGTCTAGCTCTGAACCGAATTTGCAAAATATTCCGATTCGCACTGACTTGGGACGGCAAATTAGGAACGCGTTTGTCGCGGAAGAAGGAAATGAGCTTGTTGTGGCGGATTATTCGCAAATTGAATTGCGCATAGTCGCCTCTTTGGCGCAGGATGAGAGGATGATAGAGATATTTTCCAAAGGCGAGGATATTCACAAAGCCACAGCCGCCATAATAAATGGCGTTGAATTAAAAGATGTTACTAAAGAAATGCGTGGCGCCGCCAAAGCGGTCAATTTTGGGGTTTTATATGGCATGGGGTCTTATGGATTGGCTTGGCGCACGGGTCTAACACGTTCCGAAGCGCACGACTTTATTAAAAAATATTTTCAAGAATTCGCGGGCGTGAAAAAATATTTAGATCAGACAATTGAGTTTGTGAAAAAAGAAGGTTATGTGGAAACACTGTTTGGCCGACGCAGATATATTCCGGAATTGCAGTCAGATAATTTTATGCTCCGCTCGGCTGGCGAGCGCATGGCAATTAATATGCCGATTCAGGGCACGGCAGCCGACATCATGAAACTTGCTATGATAGAGGTTCATAATAAATTACAAATTACAAATTACAAATTACAAATTAAATTGATACTTCAGGTGCATGATGAGTTGGTGTTGGAAGTGAAAAAAGGACTGGGCGACGATGTGGCGAAGATGGTGAAAGAGGTGATGGAGAATGTGGTGAAGTTAAGGGTGCCGATTGATGTTCAAGTCGGAGTTGGCAGGCGTTGGGGTGAGATAAAGTAGAGACGCATTGCAATGCGTCTCTACAAATTGTTTTAGAGATGCTGTTCTTTAATTATCTTCAACGTGGCTTGAACAGTCGGATTGTTTGAGGGTAAAAAAATAATTTGCCCGGGATATTTTGATTGTAGCGGGGTAAAAAATTCATCAGCCCATGATGGGCTTAAAACTGCTACTCCGGTAAAATCAATTTCAATTTTATCTTGTCCAACATTCGGCAAGATATATGCCAAGGCGGTAAGCCACGCGTCTTTTCCAGCAGGCCTAGATGTTAAGATTTCTCCGAATTTTTTTAGTTCTATTTTCATATTAAAATTTGATTATTGATAGAGTTCCCGGGATGATGGTGTCGGATTGAGTTATTTTTAATCCGGAAGAATCAAGCGCGGCCATTGCTTTTCCAGAATAAAAGTTCAACCATAAATTATTTTTTTTAATAATATCTTTCACAAATTTAAGCCCGTTTCCTCTTTGTTCCGGGTATCGTCCGGAAATTATTTCCGTGAACGCGATTTTTACTGCGTCGCTGTCGTTAATTATTTCAGGTTTTATCGGTTTAATGGTGGCAAACACACCTCTGCCTCTATCAGCTAAAATAATTTTGCGCGCCGACAAATCAATTGTCATATTAATACCAGGTATG
>CAYSQU010000093.1:0-3120 GCA_964433365.1 uncultured Gammaproteobacteria bacterium | reverse complement strand
GAAAGCCATGCCTTTGTCTTAGATATAATTCCAAAGCATCTGGCGATTGAAAAAAACGCTGATTATCCAAATCATCCGCGGAAAGATAGGCCACAACAGCTTTTTGTTGATGTTCTCTTATTTCGCTCTCAATTTGCCTAAGCAGTGTGGTTTTACCAACCTGTCTAGAGCCCTTAAGAACTAAAATTTTTTCCTTACCGACCCATGGCATTATTTTGGCTAAAATATCGCGTTTTATCATATTTACTAATGTAAAATGGATAAGATATAGATAGAAATCTAATGTTATTATATCACACCTATGATAATAAATCAATATAATTTACATTACGAATACAAGCCCCTATTTCCCACACCAAATCCTCCGCGTTATAAAACGTGCCAAATTTCTCAAAAAGTTTGTCCCCTGCCAAGCCATTGAGATATACTCCGGCTTGAGC
The DNA here is from genome assembly GCA_964433365.1 of uncultured Gammaproteobacteria bacterium. Taxonomy (GTDB): domain Bacteria; phylum Patescibacteriota; class Patescibacteriia; order Magasanikbacterales; family UBA922; genus CAYSQU01. The sequence goes on along the minus strand of CAYSQU010000093.1, from coordinate 2,680 downwards.
TGAAGTTAGTAAATTGTTAGTTGCAGAAAGACCTGCAATCAACCCGGCCAACACATCACCAGTCCCGCCTTTTGTCATGCCAACATTGCCAGTGCGATTCTCCCACAATTCTTTACCATCACTGACATAATCATACTTGCCTTTGAGAACCACTACACATTGATAATATTTCGCCATTTTCAAAACATTTTCCGGCGTGGGCGCGCATTTGAATGTGTTCTCAAACTCGCGTGAATGAGGCGTCACAATGCAGTTAGGATGCAGTGACAAAGGATCAATGTGCCAGAACGCGGTCGCGTCAACGATTGTTTTTTTATCTGGATATTTTTTTAGTATTTTTTCCACTAACTTTTTATTTGCCCGGCTTTCTTCAAGCCCCGGACCAATTAAAACCACATCAACCAAATCAATGGTTTTCCACAACTCACTTTCGTCCACAGAAATAAAAACCGCGACTTCACTTTTCAATTTCTCAATCAAACGCAAATTTTGGTCAACTGAATGAACATAAACCATATCAACTAACCGAGACGCTGACTGAACAGCCAACAAAAGCGCGCCATGATACTTGTCTGACCCGGCAATAACCAAAACACGGCCATTTTGTCCTTTGTGGTTGTTTGGATTTGGCTTTGTTAAGCGATTTAAGATGTCTGCTTTAATTATTTCCACACTGCTATTTTAACCCCTTTTCCTTCACTTGTCAAAAGAGACGCATCGCAATGCGTCTCTACAATTTTCGTAATTTCGTAGCTTTCGTAGTTCGTACATTTTATTTCAGTTTCAACTCATTCGCCGCCTGTTTAATCCCATCTAAATTCAACAGTGTCTTGCCATCAGCGCCTTTTTTGCCAGATAAAATAAACAATTTATCATGCATCTCCCATGCCTTCCCCTGATCTTTGGCGCACTCAAACGCCTCGGCTGCTTTTTGGGCGCTAGGGTGAAAAGACAACGGAAAATGCCTATAAGTAAGTTTTATTTTATCGCCATAATTTTTGATTATCTGTTCGACTGTAACATTAAATTTGGAACAGTAAGGACACTCAAAATCAGAAAACTCAACAAGAGTAACTTTGGCGTCGGCGCTACCTTTCCAAATCGCGTCAGCAAAATCAGGCATTTCAACTTTTGTTAATTCGCCATACGTCTTTGTGTCCCACTTTGGAGTTTGGCCTGCAAGCAAATTATCAATTACACCACTGACTGCCTCGTATGGATAGGCGCCACTGATTAGATAACCATTGATAAACGTCGCTGGCGTGCCTTCTACACCCAAAGACGCGCCTAATTGTTGATCTGAGCTAACGACGTCGGCTTTTTTATTTGAATCCAAACACTCGCCAAATTGTTTTGGCGCTTTGACTGTTTTGGCGCCAGTAGAACCACCGGTTGAAATGCCGCCAGACAAAAATATACCAAGCATGATGAAAAAACCAACAGTGCAAAGCACCAAAAACCCTTCCACAATGCCAAAAACAAACGCCTGTTTTTTATTTAATTGCTCAAAAAGACCTTTTTTGCCTCCCTCGTAGCAATCTGCTTGTTTTGTCTGTTCTATTTTTTGTTCGCAACCACATGATTCGCACATATGTGAATAGTTAAAAGTTATAAAGTTATAAAGTTTGTAAAGTACTTTATGAACTTTACGAACTTTACAAACTTGCAACTAATATTCTACCACAATTCAATAATTCAGACAACAGACAACTGTTGATAAATATCATTGAGTTGCTTGATGATGACTGGCCAGCTGTATTTTTCCTCTGCCACCTTTCTTACTGATTTACTGAGAAACTGACTTTTATCGTCTGAAAAAAAGTCATAAATCGCCTCCGCAAGCGCATGTGGATTATTTGGCGGGACGACAATACCGCTTTCTTGCGCGACAAAGCGAACGCCGGGTAAATCGCTGGCAACAACAGGAACACCAGATGCCATTGCTTCCAAAAGCACCATGCCAAATGCCTCGCTTTGACTCACCGAAGGAAGTACAAACAAATCAGCAAGATTGTAATAATATGGCAATTCCTCGTCACTGACCTGACCGACAAAATGCGCAAAACCCTCTAAACCAAACGCTTTTGAACGTGATTCGAAATCGGAACGCAAATCGCCATCGCCGACAAACACGGCCTGAACAGATGTTTGGTTTTTCTTCAAGACGAATAATGCTGAAAGCAAAACAGGGACTCCCTTAAAATGATGCGCGTTGTCCATTCCGCCGACAAACAAAACAGTCGGCAAATCGGATAAAAGATTGTGGCGTAAAAATAATTCTTCTGATTTTTCTCTTGGCGCGAATTTTTCCGTGTCAACGCCAAATGGCAATTCAATCCACTTGTCTTGAAACAATCCGTGCGCTTGGCTGGCATTTAGATAGTCAAACGAACTCACCAACAACTTATCAGCAGAACCCAAAATTCTTGGCATCCAAAACTTGGAATAATACTTAAAAAACAACCCTTTCCAACTCGGCGCGCGAGTATCCATGTGGTAAGTAATGACTAACGGCTTTTTAGGATTGCGTAATTTCCACTTTCTAACTAAATTCGCCACGCCGAAAAACGGATAATGCAAATGCACCAAATCAAACCTGTCTAATTCCTTTTGAATCTGAGGAATGTATGCGGCATTGCCATATTGCAAGGCCGGCTTGAGACGCGTCGCGTAGTCAATT
>CAYSQU010000092.1:0-3174 GCA_964433365.1 uncultured Gammaproteobacteria bacterium | reverse complement strand
TGAATTAGAAGTAAGAACCCAAGAAAAATCCTTGCTTATCATTACCCAATTGGACTGAGAAAAGTCCTTTGAATTATTACTAAAACGCACCGACTCCACACCAGCAGACCAAGTCGCGGACAGAGAAACATAACGAGAGTTCGTGTTTTTGTCGCCTTTATTTATCGTAAAATCAACAACCATGTCTTTTGGAACGACCAATTGAATTGTATCATTAAAAATCGTTGTCTCTTTGCCTGCCTTGTCTTTATATTTTACATACACTGATTTTGTGCCAGAGCCATACGACAAATACCAAACCTTGCTTGACTGAAACGGCTCCCAATTGCCGTCTCTAAAATCAACATAATTGGAAATCGCCATCTTATCCACGCCGTCTGGCCCAGACAAACCCAAACCGACTTGCCTGGTCTTGGTCTCGCTGTTATTAAAATTAATATAAATCCAAGACGCGCTTTGGACGCTTTGCGCGCCAATAAACACGGCCATAATAACTAAAAACAGCAGATATTGCTTTTTTATCATAGATTTGTTAGAATTCATATATCTTATACTTCTATTATACACAAAATCACCCCTATTTACAACATGAAGCTTATTTACCGCGCGAAACAACTGATGCTGATTGGAGGCGACTTTCTCTGCTTTATTTTTGGATTTTGGATAAGTTTGCTGATTCGCTATTTGCGAATGCCGGCGTGGTCGGACATAGAGAAGCATCTGGTGCTGTTTTTCTTCTTATTTTTGCTATGGTTGGTAATAAATTTCATCAACGGCCTTTATGACTTGGGAAAATTCAAACGCAAAGAGACCACAATATACTTTGCCGAAGCCGCTGGCATATCTTTTTTGGTAAGCATAATATTCTTCTACGCGCTTTCAAATTCAGCTGTGGCTCCAAAAACCATATTAATATTAAACATATTGCTTGGCTATGGATTAAGTTACTTGTGGCGTTTTATATATGAAAAATTTATTGGACAAAAAAGTTTAATAAACAACGTAATTTTTGTTGGTTATACGTCAGAGACGCAAGAACTCATAGATATAATACAAAATAATCCGGAAGGCGGGTACAAAATCGTCGCGATGATCGATCCTGAACGCGCTGTCAAGTCATCTGACTTTCCTTTTTTTGATGTTTACCACAGCGTCCAAGCCGTTAGGCCCGCGGTAACAAATCATCATGCTCACGTAGTAGTTATAGCGCCGCATCTGCGCCAAAACACCGAGGTCTCACGAGAACTTTATGAGTTGTTATTTTGGAAAGTGCAAATAAGCGACCAGACGACTTTTTACGAAGTTATAACAGGCCGAATCCCGCCATCCACTTTTACGGAAGCATGGTTTTTGGAAAATTTAAAAAACAGCGGCCAGCCGATTTATGAAAAACTGCGCGCGTTCATTGACTTTATAGCAGGCATTTCAGTTGGAATCATTTGTATGTGTTTTTTTCCATTTATCGCTATCGCCCTAAAAATGAGCTCGCCGGGACAAATTTTTTACAAACAAAAAAGAGTTGGACAGGGCGGAAGAGAATTTTTTCTATATAAATTCCGATCAATGTATGTTTTGAAAGAGGATGGGAGCGCTGAAATAGACGGCGCGCAATTTACGACAAAAGACGACAAGCGAGTCACGGCCACCGGCAAATTTCTACGCAAAACACGATTGGATGAACTTCCACAGTTTATTAATTTGCTCAAACGAGACATTACTTTAATCGGCCCGCGCCCGGAACGTCCGGAGATTGTAAAACAAGCAGTGGCCAGATTGCCATATTATTCTTTACGCCACATGGTAAAACCTGGTTTAACCGGCTGGGCAGTCATTCGTCAAAACTATACGGACAATCTGGAAAAAACATTGCAAAAACTGCAATATGATTTATATTACATCAAACACAGGTCAGTGTTGATGGATATTTCAATCTTATTACGCACAATAAACATCGTATTAAGAATGATGGGGCAATGACAAAAATAAAAAGTAGAGACGCGATTAATCGCGTCTCTACTTTTTATTAAACAGCCATTTTTAATTCTTCAACCTTATCTATTTTTTCCCACGTTACACCTTCTCTTCCAAAATGGCCATAGGCCGCGGTTTGGCGGTACACCGGCTTTAGCAAATCAAGGTATTCTATGATTTTGCCGGGACGCAAGTCAAATGTCTTTTTGATGGCTTCCACTAATTTTTCGTCACTAACTTTGCCTGTGCCAAAAGTGTTGACACTGACTGATGTTGGTTCAGCGCGCCCGATTACGTACGAAAGCTGGACCTCGCACTTGTCTGCCAAATCAGCGGCAACGATGTTTTTGGCAACATAGCGAGCCATATATGCGGCCGAACGATCTACTTTAGAAGGATCTTTGCCAGAAAAACACCCGCCGCCATGCCTGCCCATGCCGCCGTATGTGTCAACGATAATTTTACGGCCGGTAAGACCTGTATCGCCATGAGGACCGCCAACAACGAACCTGCCGGTCATATTTATAAAAAACTCTGTCTTTTCATCAATATAGTCCTTGCAAACAGGCCTGATAACTTGTTCTGTAATATCCGCGCGTAATTGCTCCAATGACACAACATCATCATGTTGAGCCGCGATAACCACATTATGCAATCTTGTTGGCTTGCCATCAACATATTCAACCGCGACTTGCGACTTGCCGTCCGGACGCAGATATTTTAACGCGCCATTTTTGCGAACTTCCGCCAACTTGCGGGCGAGTTTGTGAGCCAACATAATCGGCAATGGCATTAGTTCTGGTGTTTCTTTGCAGGCAAAACCAAACATTAAACCCTGATCCCCTGCCCCCTGTTCTTCAACCGACTTCTTTGACACACCCTGATTAATATCCGGCGACTGGCCGTGAATTGAAACCAAAACACCGGCATGTTCGGCATCAATGCCAAACTCAGGGTCCGTGTAACCAATATCTTCCAAAACCTCACGAGTAATTTTTTGCACGTCAACATAACCTCTTGTTGTAACTTCTCCGCCAACAATGACGAGACCAGTTGTCGTAAAACACTCCACCGCGACGTGTGATGTCGGGTCTTGTGCTATAAGCGTGTCCAAAATCGCGTCCGAAATCTGGTCACAAATCTTGTCTGGATGGCCTTCTGTGACTGATTCGGAGGTAAAGATATAATTGTTCATAATCGTTG
>CAYSQU010000091.1:0-3211 GCA_964433365.1 uncultured Gammaproteobacteria bacterium | reverse complement strand
AGTTTTTGTATCAATTGTTGCTTCTACTATCTTCCCACACGCAGAAGCGCGCATTGTTGTTTCGCCAATTGAAATTGGGAAAATTTCTCCGTTTGGACCCGCCAAGGCTACGCTGGAATTACTGGTCATATAACGCCATCTGATTTTATTCATTAATTCTACATCTGGCTTTTGATCTGGGGTTAAAATTTCTGCTTGCAATTTATAAACTGAAGGCGTGTCGTTAAATTGATAATTCGAATCTTTCTGCGCTAAAGAAGATTGACTGAAATCATCAAAATAAACCTTCACTGTTTCAATGCCACCACCATCTTCTAGGGTGGTATAATATCTAACTTTTTGTGCTTGAGCATTGAGTGTTTCGGCCGGAGTTTTTGCTTCAGATAATTTTTTCTCAATCGATTTTAGATCGTTGGTTGTAATTCTTATTTGTCGATTAGCCAATTCTTCACAAGCCGTCTCATCATTGGGAAGTTCTTTTACCTGACAATCAGAGAAAAATTGATCTCCAAGACACGCGGACTGACCTTCGGCATAAGCAGAGGTATCCAAAGTAAAACCAGCAGACATGGCTTCTCCCGCTTCGTTTTTTAGATCATTTCTATAATTAACGTAAAAATCCTGCCCACTCGCAGGAAAAGTATTTAGCGCTTGATTTTCATCAGTCAAATCAAAAGTTTGCGCGACTTCTCTAGTCTCTTTTGTAACTTTTGGTAAAACACCAAAATAAGCTATAGCGCCAACTACTGCCGCGACTGCCACTACGCCTAAAACTACTCGCGCACTAACTTTTGAACGAGTGGGTGTAAGTATGGCCATAAATTTTTGTTACTTAACTACATTTTACACCTTTTTTCAAAAATTGTCCAGTGTAACTTTTTTTGCATTTGATGATGTCTTTAGGTGTGCCAATGGCGACAATTTCTCCGCCCTTATCACCGCCTTCTGGGCCCAAATCTATAACCCAATCTGAGGCGCGAATCACGTCCAAATTATGCTCAATAACAAGCACGGTATTGCCCTTATCCACTAATCGGCTTAAAACGTGAAGTAGCTTTTTAGTATCGTCAAAATGCAAGCCTGTCGTTGGCTCGTCTAAAATATAGAGGGTCTTGCCGGTGGCTTTACGAGAAAGCTCGGTGGCGAGTTTAATTCTTTGCGCCTCGCCACCCGACAAGGTCGTCGCGGGCTGACCAAGCTCCACGTAACCCAAGCCCACATCTTTGAGAACTTCTAGTTTTTGTTTCAAGGCCGGGATATCTTGAAAAAATTGAAAAGCCTCATCAACGGTCATTTCTAGATTTTCCGCGATATTTTTCCCTTTATAATGCACGTCTAAAACTTTTTTAGTGTAGCGCTTGCCAAGACACTCTTCACATTTAACATAAACATCTGGTAAAAATTGCATTTCAAATCTCACGTAGCCTTCGCCTTGGCAAGTTTCGCACTGACCGCTTCGGACATTAAAACTAAAGTGGCTTGCGTTATATCCTTGCATTTTCGCTTCCGCGGATTCAGCAAAAATCTCGCGAATATAGTTGAAAACGCCAGTGTAGGTCGCGAGATTGGAGCGCGGGGTTCGGCCAATTGGCGATTGATCAATGCGCACTACCTTATCGATATTTTCTATACCTATGATCCTTTTATACTTTCCGGGTTCATCTTTTGCATGATAGAACTTTTTTGCCAAGAATTTGCCAAGAATCTCATCTACGAGCGTGCTTTTTCCTGAACCAGAAACACCCGTAACACAGACAAATTTTCCTAAAGGAATTTTAACATCAATATTTTTCAAATTGAATTCTTGGGCACCAAAAATTGTAATAAATTTTTTAGAATCTTTGCGTATTTTTTTCACCAACTCAACTTTTTTCGCGCCTGCCAAATATTGTCCTGTTAGAGATTTCTTCGCGCGCTTTATTTTCCCAAAAGTACCTTGAAAAATTAATTCTCCGCCATTTTTGCCGGCGCCCGGCCCTACATCAATAATTTCGTCAGCTGAACAAATTATTTGTTCATCATGTTCTACAACAATTACCGTGTTTTCTAAATCGCGTAATTTTTTTAATGTAACAATAAGTTTTTCCACATCACGCTGATGAAGACCGATTGTAGGTTCGTCTAAAATATAAATTACGCCGGACAAGCCTGAACCGATTTGTGTCGCAAGTCTTATTCTCTGCGCTTCCCCACCCGCCAATGTGGCGGCGGAACGGTCTAAAGTAAGGTATTCTAAGCCAACATCTTCTAAATATTTTAAACGCGCCACAACTTCTCGAACAATTTGATGACCGATAAAATATTGTTTTTCTGTCAAACTTTGGCCATTTTTATTTCTTTTCTCAAGCAAATTTTTGAAAAATTGTTCGTTTTTTTCAATGGAAGAATTTACTATTTCGTCAATACTTTGACCAGCAAGTTTTACTGCCAGCGCTTCTGGCCGCAATCTCTTGCCATGGCATTTCGGACATTCTTCGGTGCGCATATATATCTCTATCTCCTGACGCATATAGTCAGAATTCGTATCGCGATAGCGTTTTTCTAAATCTGCCACTACACCCTCAAAGGCTAAATGTATTTCTTTTCCTTCGCCATTAATAAGCGCAAGTGTTTTGCTATTAGTGCCATAAAGTACCGCATTTAAAGCTTTGGGCAGTAAATCTTTAACTGGCGTATTCAAGGAAAAATGGTATTCCTTGGCTAAAGCTTGAAGAATTTGGCCATACAGGCTTTTTTTACCAGAAACCGACGACACCCAGGGACGAATCGCGCCCTGAGCTAGAGTTAAACTCCTGTTTGGCATAACCAAACTTGAATCCACCCTAAGCCTAACCCCCAAGCCACTACATTCTGGACACGCGCCATGTGGGGAATTAAAAGAAAAATCTCGCGGTGAAAACGGCGTAATGCTTAGGCCGCATTTCGGACAAACGAAAAATCTGGAATATAAAATGTCGCGCCTGACTCCATTGTTTATTGCTACAATTACTGTGCCGTTGCCTAGCTCCAAGGCCATTTCCAAGGAATCTACTAATTGCAAGCGCACATTTTTGTTAATGACTAAACTGTCAATGACAATATCAATAGAGTGCGGTTTTTTTCTATCTAGCTCCAGTTCACCAACTTCGCTTGTTAAATATGACGCGCCGTCAACTCTTACGCGCTCGTAGCCAGCATTTTTAATTTCTTCTAATATCGCTTTGTGTTCTCC
>CAYSQU010000090.1:0-3222 GCA_964433365.1 uncultured Gammaproteobacteria bacterium | reverse complement strand
GTGGATTATATGGTAAAAAACAATCTCTTGTCCAGAATGTTGTGGACTGATACAAACTCTAGCCAAATTGCTATATTGTAGTGTCAGTTGAGGCGGTCAAAACCTCCTCAACTTGCACCTTTTTACGAGGGAGGACCTGTTCACCGCAACTCTGGCGAAGGAGGAAAACATGGGAAGAGCGATTGTTACAGAAGCTGATGTCATAATTCAGCCAAGGGATTTTAGTCTATGTCCTATATCTGAATTGAGTTTTGGTGAAAAATGGCGTCGTATGTGGCACAATGATCCGATTGTTGGTGTTCAAATTACCTCTGAAGCAATTTATTACTGTTGTCTGTATCTTAACAATCGTGATCCAGCACCCAAGGAATCAAGATTTTCCGGCGTCATTCCATTAGAGCGCGATACAGTAGTTGACGGCGCGATTATGAATATGGAACGAATGAAGATAGCGCTCGAAAGACTCAAGTCAACCCTAAGCGTTTTACGCGGTAAGCCGCAAATTGTTCTGGGAATCAATGGTCACTTGACGATTTTCAAAAGAATTTCTTTGCCTGCAATGTCAGAAGCAGAATTACGAAGTTCGGCAGCTTGGGAGGCAGAGCAGTATATTCCGTTTGATATCAAAGAAGTATACTTTGATATGGTAAGATTGAATTTGGGTCAAACCAACAATCAGATTGATGTTGGTCTGGCTGCTGCCAAAAAAGACGCAGTTGATGACTATCGGCAGGCTTTTCGCGAAGTGGGTTTGGAAATCGCGGCCGCTGAGCCTGAAGAAATGGCGTTGATTCGCGCGGTTTTCAATGCTATGGATGAAGATGACGTTGATGATAAAACAATCGCAGTTGCCAGCGTTTCTTCAGATATGACACTTATTGTAGTTATGCGCAATGGAGAAATATTATTTCAACGTGCGATCAGTCTCGGCACTAATGAGTGTGTCAAGGAAATTCAAATACAGCTAAGCGTGTCTTATGAAGAGGCATTGGAGTATATGCGCGAGACAGGTGAAATTGAAGATGTGTCGCTGTTTAAGGAAGTAGCGAAAATCAGAGAAAAAGTTGCCGGGAAATTGGTTACTGAAATTCTAGGATCCTTGGAGTTTTTCAAAGCAACGGAAGTAGAAAATTCAATCGATTTTTATCGAGTCTGTGGTGATGGAGCTGCGGATTTACTGATGCTTGCTTATGTGCTGGAATGCCGAATGCGGCAAGGCGAAGTGACTGAAGAGACGAAAACCCAGTTTGCTGCTATTGATCCGATTACGCCATTTTTGCATGAGACTGAAGAGGCCTGGTCCATTAAGCCTGAAGATCGGTCAAGATATACGATAGCGATTGGTTTGGCATTGCGCGAGCAAATGGGCGAGGGTCCAATTGGTCATGAGGTAAAAGCTATTCGTAAGTCTAAGCGCCCGCCGCTTTTTTGCAATTGGCGACAAGCTAGGGAGCCCAAATCAATTACCAAAGTTCATGTGACGTCACGAGAAATTGTATTGTTTTTCTTTATGTTTGCCGCATTGATCGACGGGGGAATACCGCTTATTGAAGTATTAAATACGCTGGCCAATAATGAAGATTTTTCCAAAAAATTTCGGGAAGCAATTTCGCGTGCTTGTGCAAAGCTTGCGACTGGTAGCACTTGCGCCGAAGCTTTCTCGGCATTTATGATTTTGCCAAAACATGTCGAGATGATGATCGTGGGAGGGGAGATGGGTGGTCGACTTGATTGGGCTGCTAATCAAATTGTTGAATATTATAAACTCAGAGGATATCTAGACTAACAAAGAACAACTAAAAAATAAGAGCCATTTCTGGCTCGTTTTTTGTTTGTTACAAAAATAAAGCTATAGCTTCAAAAATGAAACAAATGATTTTTGGAGGATTATTGCGCGGCGCCGAGATTTTTGTTAGAATCAACGACCCCGACATAATCAGAATTATGTATGGGGGAAGCACACATACGCGCGAGATTCCTCGGATCCCTCTGCGACATCTAATGTCGGGGGTTCGCTCGGGATGACGGAAAAGAGACCCCCTCAGGATAACCGAAATATTTAGATTTCACGGACACCAAATCCCTCAGGTATTTCTACCCGTTTCTCCCATTATAGCACATTTGCTATATTTTGTCAATAGATAATTTTGAAGCTAGAAATGTGCATAAATAGACGAAAAAGGGTTTGTGGATTTGGATGTAGTTTGGTATAATTTAGAAAACGAAAAGTGCGCGCCCCGACGCTGCGTCGGGGCGCGCACAAAATCTCTGGCATTTTTGCCGGTAACTTTGTTTATAAAAATGAAAACAAAAATCTTTCTTCTTTCACTCATTGTAATTTTTTTGGGCTTTGCAAGCGCGTTGGCTATTGACTCGACTGCGCCAGATTTAAAAATTTTCAATAACAAGTCCACGCAAAAATCCAGCTTCTTGGCTTTTGACCAAAACTTTATTGGTGGCGGGTCGGTGGCGCTCGCAGATTTTAATAATGACGGTCGCGACGAAATTATTATCGGCGCGGGACAGGGCGGTGGACCGCAAGTACGAGTTTTTTCCGCGAAAGGAAAATTGCTTGGTGATTTTTTTGCCTTTGATACAAATTTTAAAGGTGGCGTGGAAGTGGCAGTCGGTGATGTGGATAATGACAAGCATAAAGAAATTGTCGTAGCGCCCATGACGGGAAAAGAGCCATGGGTGATAATTTTTGAGGTTAAAACCAACGCGAAAAAATTGTGGAAATTCACGCCCAAATCTAGCTTTTTGGCGTATAATAACGGTTTTAAGGGTGGAGTGAATCTAGCAGTTGGCAATGTTTTAAAACATTCTGGGGACGAGATTGTTACGGCCTCGGGTCTTACTTCTTCTGGCCAAATCCGTATTTTTGACGCCAATGGCCAAGATCTCGGTTGGCAAGTTTTTCCTTTTGCTAGCGACCATAAAGGCGGCGCGGATGTCGCGGTGGCGAACGTTGACGGCGGAAAATATTCAGAAATTATCGCGGGAATTTTACATTATGGCGAACCGCGCGTGAAAGTTTATAGAGTAAATTATAAAAAAGAAGTTTTGGGAGATTTTCTGGCGTTTAGTTCTGGCTATCGCGAGGGCGTAAATGTCGCAGGTGGAAATGTAGACAAAGATAAATATGCCGAAGTTTTGGTGGGCGCCAACGGTGGGGGCGGACAAGTGCGCGCCTTTGACGCGTATAAAGGTACGGCGAAAAAA
>CAYSQU010000089.1:0-3353 GCA_964433365.1 uncultured Gammaproteobacteria bacterium | reverse complement strand
ATTGTAATGGCGCTGATAATCGCCAACAAATAAATTGACCACTGTATAATACGGAGAAAAAGTATGCTGGCTAAAAGAGATTTCTCAGCGACTTCTAATGGCATCAGACCTGCCAGCAGTTTTTTTTTCACGCTGTTAAGCGGTTTCCGTTGTTTTTCAGTGTTTTTAATTTGTTCATCAATTTTTTTAATCTCACCGCGGTTGCGCAGGGCGTTTATGCCTTGCGTCAGTCCGCCCCCCTCACTCCGTTCAAGCTGTTTTTTTTTAGGTTGCTCTTCTTGCTGTTCTTCTGATTGTGGTCCTTGTTCCGCGTTTTCTCGCGTTGGCTGTTCTTGATTTTCCTGTTGCCCAGCCGCTGGCGACTGTTCATCAATGGGCCGTTCCGGTTTTTGTTCCGGTTGTTCTGGCTGTTGGACGTTTGTTTCCGGCATCTTTTCTTTTTCCGAGTTATCTCCTTTATCTTTTTTCTCTTTATCTCCATCATCACCTTTACCTTTTTTCTTTTGTCCTTTTTCATCTTCTGTTCCATCATCTTTTGTTTCCCCGCCACCATCCGCCGCTTCTGTTTCTGGTGGTTGTTTTTTTTCTGGTTTTTCACTCTCCCTGTTTTCACCCATCTGATTTTGTTGGTCTACTGGTTGTTGCTCGGTTTGTTCCTGGCCATGTTGTTTTTCAGCGGGATGTTGTTCAGGTTGTCGCGTTTCTGGCGTCTCTCCGGCGTTTTTCGCAGGTTGTTCTACCGGTTCTTTTGCGAAATTGTCAACTGCTTGTTCAATGTCGTCTCCGTCATCTTCCGTTTCTTCCGCTACTTCTTCTTGCGAGGGTTCTTCTGTGTCCTCGGCTTTTTTTGCAAACATGTCTCCAGCAACGCCATTGATCATTTTTTTTAACGCGCTATCAAGTTTTTCTAGTCCTGAAATCTCAACGTTTGGTCCAAAAGTTGCTTTTATCGCGTTTTCAACAGCATCATCCGCCTCGTTTAGCGCGGCGTCTTCGTTTTCAATTTTCGGTTCTGCTTCTTCTGGCATGTTAGCTTTTTAAGGATAAGTTGATGGCGCGCGCGAGACGTTTACAGTCCCTCATATACGCGCGCAGTTCTCTTTTAGCTGTGTCTTCCGTTATCATGATGCCATTGTTTTTTGTTTGTTGTAATTTTAACGCGAATAATCGGGCGCGTAGTTGCACAAGTTTTTTGTAAATAGCCCATGACACGGCTTTATTCTTGCTTTTCAGCGAGTCCTTCAATCGCGCCTTGTTGTATTTAATTTGGTCTAAAACGTTCTCTTGTTTGGTATTCAGAGGTATTTTGTTTGTCAGTTTGTTTTTTTTAAGGGCGATGGCCCACTGGGATTCAAAACTACTCATAATTATGTACGAAATACGAAAACTACGAAATTACGAAAGTACGAAATTGCCACCTTTTTTTGTCAGCTCATACGTTGCTTTATGTTTGTTTTCCCTTAGCACGGCAACCACCAATTCTTGCACCGTGTCCTGTATGACTTTTTCTACTTGTCTGGCGCCAAAGTCGTCGCTGTATGATTGTTTGGCGAGCTCTCGCAATGCGGACGCGTTAGCGGACAAAGAAATATGCCGCACGGATTTTAATTGCGCGCTGAATTCCTCTATTTTTTTCGCTATAATTTTTTCAACACTCTCTTTTGCCAGCGGCGAAAAAATGCAAACTGAGTTAACGCGAGTAAGTAACGCGGGGGAGAGTTCTTCTTTTAATTTGGCCAGCACGTTGGAATCGCGGTCTTTGCTATTCTTGTCATTTTTACCAAAACCAATGCCTGCTGATTTGAAAAGTTCAGAGCCAAGATTTGTGGTTAAAATAATAATGGCGTGGTTGAAGTGCGTCTTTTTTCCGGAACTGTCAGTCAGTTCGCCCTCGTCAAGAATTTGGAGTAATAGTTTTGTAACATCTTTGTGCGCTTTGTCAATTTCATCAAACAGCACAATGCAGTATGGCTTTCGCTGGATTTCGTCAGTGAAGCGATTGCGTTCTTTGTGGCCGATGTATCCGGCTGGCGAGCCAAGCAGTTTTGACGTGCTGTGCGCTTCGGAAAATTCGCTCATATCCAATTTAATCAGCGCTTTTTCATCATGATATAGTTCTTTGGCTAACACTTTAGCGAGTTCTGTTTTTCCAACTCCTGATGGGCCGGCGAATAAGAAAGAGGCCAGAGGTTTTTTTCCGGCGTTCAATCCTAATTCGGCTCTTTCTAATTGTTTGATGACGTTTTTTATTGTCTCATCTTGGCCTATAATATGCTGTTTCAGCCGTTCTGCCAATGTCTCGAGTTCGCCCCACTCGTCCGAGGAAATCATTTTTTGGTCAATATTGAGTTTGTTTGCCAGCACTTTCACAATGTCCGCGATAGATACTTTTGATCGCGGAGATTTTTTGCTTTTGGACATGGCTTTTTCCACTTTGATGAGATTTTGTTCTATTTCAGTTGATATTTTTTTCAATTCCAATGCTTTGTCATATTGTTCTCCGAGCACCGCTTCTTCTTTTAATCTTTGGCATCGTTCCAGTTCAGCTATGATTTTGTGGCGCAATGCCTCGCTTTTTGTCATTTTGGCTTTTGTCCTGACCGAAGCGCAGGCCTCGTCAATTAAGTCAATGGCCTTGTCCGGCAAGAAATTATCATGCACATAGCGGTTGCTCAAAGACACGGCAGTATCAATTGCCTCGTCAGTAATTAAAGTATTATGAAAGTCCTCATAATATTTTTTTATGCCATGCAAGATTTTGATTGTGTCTTCCGCGCTTGGTTCCATCACGTCAATCGTTTGAAATCTCCGTTCCAGCGCCGGGTCAGCGGATACGTGTTTTTTGTATTCATCAATTGTGGTCGCGCCAATACAGCGCAAGTCGCCGCGCGCTAGAGCAGGTTTTAAGATATTTGCCGCATCCATGGCGCCTTGTGAAGAGCCAGCGCCGATAATGTTGTGCAGTTCGTCAATAAATAAAATTAAGTTTGGCGATTTTGCCACCTCGTCAACCACCTGTTTTAACCGTGCTTCAAATTCACCGCGATAAATTGTCCCGGCGACTAACAACGTCATGTCTAAACAAAGGATTTTTTTGCCTTTCAAAACGTCTGGCACTTCGCCTTCCGCAATCCGTTTAGCCAGTCCCTCAACAATGGCTGTTTTGCCAACGCCCGGCTCGCCGACTAACACAGGATTGTTTTTGTTTCTTCTGCACAAGATATTTATAATGCGCTCAATCTCTCTGTCGCGGCCAATTACCGGATTAATTTTTTGCTGGGCTTGTTTTGTTGTCAAGTCAGTCGTAAAAATGTCTAAAGCAGAAAATTGGCGGTGTTTTTGTTTCATTTCCT
>CAYSQU010000088.1:0-3428 GCA_964433365.1 uncultured Gammaproteobacteria bacterium | reverse complement strand
AAATAATACTATACAAAAAAATATTCCAAGCGGGTGGAAACTCAAAAAATTGAGTGATGTTTTGGGTTATGAACGCCCAGACAATTATATTGTTAAAAGTACAAGTTATAGTGACAAAGCAAGAACTCCCGTGCTTACAGCAAACAAGTCATTTATTTTGGGCTATACTGATGAAGATTTTGGCATTTATAAAAATACCCCTGCAATAATTTTTGATGACTTTACTACCGACAGCAAGTATGTAGATTTTCCTTTTAAGGTGAAGTCGTCGGCTATTAAAATTTTGAAAGAAAAAAGTAAAGATGTGGATTTACGATTTGTATATGAAAAAATGAAGTCCATTGATTTCCCAACAGGAAGCCATAAACGATTTTACATTTCACAATACCAGAATATGAAAGTTTTAATGCCACCATTTCCCGAGCAGCAGAAGATTGCGGGGATTTTGGGGGCGGTGGATGAGGATATTGCCAAAACCCAAGAGGTGATTGAGGCGACAGAAAAACTCAAACGCGGTTTGATGCAAGACCTCTTTACTCACGGTATTGGGCATACTAAATTTAAGGAAACTGAAAACGGGGAAATTCCGGTAGGGTGGGAATTAAAAAAATTAAAAGATGTTGCTGAATTTATGAACGGGAAAGCCCATGAAAAAAACATTAATGAAGACGGAAAGTATGTTGTTATAAATTCAAAGTTTATTTCTTCAGATGGAAAAGTTGTAAAGCATTCAGACAAAAATTTAAGCCCTCTTTCGGTTGGCGACATAGCAATGGTAATGAGTGATGTGCCCAATGGGAAAGCTATCGCAAAATGTTTTTATGTGAATATGAACGACAAGTTTACTTTAAATCAAAGAATATGCTCGCTTAGGACGACAAAAGTCGACGGTAGGTTTTTATTCTATATCTTAAACAGGAATAATTACTTTCTAAAACATGACGATGGAGTTGGCCAAACAAACTTACGAAAAGATGAGGTTTTGAGTTGTCCTGTACAAATACCACCGATAAATGAACAAAAAAAAATTGTTGGTATAATTGAATCAATTGATGAAAAAATCTTAGTCAATAAAAAATTAAAAGAAAAACTAACCCTCCTCAAAAAAGGCCTAATGCAAGACCTCTTGAGTGGAAAAGTGAGAGTAAAAGTATAAAACTATGAAATTCAATGAGCAGGTTACAATTGAAAACTATATTATTAAGTTTATTAAAGATAAGCTGGGGTTTGAGTATATTAAGCCCGAGGAGTTTGCGAAGTTGCGAAGCTTGGAGAGCGAGTATATTATTACAACGCATTTATTGGAGGCAATAAAAAAAATAAATAAAATTGACGATGAGGTTGCTCAAAGCGTGGCGCAGGAAGTTAAAAAAATTGACAGCAACCAAGAATTTTTGCATAAACTTCGCAATGGCATCAACCTTAAAAATCCCGGAACAGGAAACTTTCAGGATTATAAACTGCTTGATTTTGATAATCCAGAAAATAATCAATTTGTTATTACCAACCAATTTTATTTTGAAGGCAATGCCGAAAATATTAGGGCTGATGTGGTAGTTTTTGTGAATGGGCTTCCGTTAGTGGTTATTGAAGCCAAAAGCCCCACGGCTTCAGAAAGCATTAGTTTTGAAAATGGCATTGACCAAATAAAGCGATACGAAAAAAACGCTCGCAGATTGTTTATTCCGAACTGTTTTAACATCGCCAGTGATGGCTTAGAAACAGTTTATGGGGCAACGGGGGCCTCCAAACAATATTTTTTTCAGTGGCGAGATGATGAAGTTGAAAAAGAGCTGGGTGGCGAGCTTGAAATGACACTTTTTTCTTTGCTTTCTAAAGAAAACTTTTTGGATATTATTCAAAACTTTATTTTATTTGAAAAAGAAAAGGAAAAATTGGTGAAAAAAATTGCTCGTTATCAGCAAATGCGAGCCACCAACAAAATAGTGGAAAGGGTTATCACCAAAGAAAAACAACAAGGCCTTATTTGGCACACGCAAGGCTCGGGCAAAACTTTAACAATGTTTTTTACTGCTTGGAAATTGCGGTTTAATAAATTGCTGGCCAACCCAAAGGTGTTTATTTTGGTTGATAGGGTGGACTTGGATGACCAGATATTTGAAACATTTATTAATGCTGGGGGTAAAAATGTTGAACGGGTTACCTCAAGAAAAGATTTGGAAGAGAAAATACAAGCTCAAGCCAGCGGGATATTTATTTCAACTATTCAAAAGTTTTCCGAGCTGGGCGATAAGGTGGAAAATTTGGACGAGAATGTGATCATTTTGTCTGATGAGGCCCATCGAGGCAACGAAGGCGTGTCGGGCATAAATATGCGCCACGCCTTTAAGAAAGCGTTTTTCTTTGGCTTTACCGGCACGCCAGTGGATAAAACCCACACTAACACTTTTAGAAATTACGAGGGCGAGGGCAGGCGATATTTAGATTATTATTCTATCCAGCAGGCCATTGATGACGGAGCGACAATTCCGGTAACTTATGAAGCGCGGCTTTCTAAATTTTCTATAGCCGGCGATAAGTTAGACGAGGAGTTTGAAGAAATATCAAGCGATCTTTCCGAGAAACAAAAAACTGAGTTAATGGAAAAGCACGCCAGAAAAGCGGCCTTGGCAAAACTGCCAAAACGGATGGAAGCGGTGGCCAGAGACATTGTGGAGCATTACAAGCTTTATGTGGCGCCAAACGGCTTTAAGGCGCAGGTGGTGGCGTTTGATAGGGAGGCGGTGGCTGGTTATAAAAAACTGCTGGATAAACTTGCGCCGTCTGAATGGTCGGCAGTAGTTTATTCGCCTGGCGACCCAAACAGCGACACGGATGACTTGAAAATATACAACACAAGCAAGCGTGAACGAGAGCAAATTATTGAAAAATTTAAAGACCCAAAATCGTCTTTGAAATTTCTTTTAGTGTGCGATATGTTGCTCACGGGTTTTGACGCGCCCATTGAGCAAGTGATGTATTTAGATAAGGCGCTTCGCGACCATAACCTTTTGCAGGCGATTGCTCGCACCAATCGCGTTTATAAAAATAAAGAAGCCGGAAAAATTATTGACTACTATGGCATTACGCGAAACCTCTATGACGCCTTGGATTTTGACGAGGATGTTGTTGATTCAGCGATGATTGATATTGAGAGAATAAAAGAGCGGTTTGCTAATGTTTTGAATGATATAATGAAGATATTTATTGGCGTAAACATAGAAGACCCTTCAATAGATAATTTGCGAAGATGTTTAAAAATCTTTATTGATAATCAAGATAAGCAGAAATATTTCATTGAGAAATATACAAAGCTTAAGAGTTTATTTGAATTTCTTTCACCTGATCCCTTTTTAAAGCAATACATCCGCCCATTTGAATGGGTAACCAGTTTTTACTTAGCATTCTTAAAAGAATTCAAAAATGAC
>CAYSQU010000087.1:0-3450 GCA_964433365.1 uncultured Gammaproteobacteria bacterium | reverse complement strand
AGTTTTTAGTAAGAACAGAAGAAGCATTGCGCGATTTGGTTGAAGTATCAATCTACGCGCAATATCCCGATGCCGAGATCACGGAAGTAGAGGACTACACAACTGAAATTCCGACTAAATTTCCAAATGACGAATATGATATCTGGGCAGGTGATTTTGCTCTAAACGCGCATCATGGGCTTCCTTTGAGAACTTATCGCGAGTTTGAACATAATATTTCCAAAGATACTATTTTAAAAGATCCAATGGGCACGTTTTTGGAAAGTTTTTCTCGACTTGGTCCCGGCGAGCAGATGTGGTTTCAGATGATAGTTGAACCAACTGACAGCAAGTGGAAAGAGTCGGTGATTGACGAAGTTAAAAAAATGATTGGCGAGACAAAAAAGACGGTTGCAGGCATTGGTGACTTTATCGGTGATCTGCCAATTAAGTTTTTAGAGAGTGTTGGAGATCAGGTGTTTAGCCGCGAAGCATCAGCGCCAAAAAAAGAGGAAAAACCAGCTGAACCAAACAAGATTCGCTATTTAACTCCGGGACAGTCAAAGTTGGTGGAATCAATGGAGATGAAAATAAATAAAGTTGGCTTAAAGACAAAACTTCGCGGTATTTATATTGGACGCAAAGAAGTGTTCAATCCAAATCGCGGCGTGGTCGCGCTGGTTGGCGCGATTTCGCAATTCAATATGCCGAACGCGAATTCGCTCGTTCCATCTTTTAATACCAGCAACATCTTTTATTTTTTCAAAAAAGAACGAATCGCTTTCCGTAAAACGGTTTTAATGGGCGCGTACAAAAGCCGTAGGATGAAGGTGGGCAAGACGCCGTTTGTTTTGAATATAGAAGAATTGGCTACCCTCTGGCACTTCCCAATGTCGCACGTTAAGACGCCGTTAGTCATGAAAGCCGAAGGCAAGCGCGCTGAACCGCCGTCTAGTTTGCCAGTTGAACTTATTGCTTCGCCTATTATTCCTGGCTTGGAAAAAGTAATGGAAAAATTATTACCAAGCTACACCACTGATTCCGGCGCTGTGTCAGAAGAAGGTGGTGTGAAGTTTGGGTAAAATTTTAAAACTTCTCCCCCTTTGTTTTTATCATATACTCTATAAGTAATATGTCCGACGAAGTTCAACAGATAAAAGACAAGATAGACGTCGCTGACTTGATAGGCGAGTATGTGCAACTCAAGCCGGCAGGGGTGAACAAGAAAGGCCTGTGTCCTTTTCATCACGAAAAAACACCATCTTTTATGGTTAGTCCGGAACGGAAAAGCTGGCATTGTTTTGGTTGCGCCAAAGGCGGAGATATTTTTACCTTCATTGAAGAAATTGAGGGTATGGAATTCAAGGAGGCCTTAAAATATCTGGCTAATAAAGCCGGAGTTGTCTTAACAAACAGTTTTAAGCAAGAGATTGGCGGAAGCCAGCGCAATCGGTTGAAAGACATAAATACTGAGGCCGCGAGATTTTTTTATAATTTTTTAATAAAAATGCCATCCGCGAAATTGGCAATGGACTATTTGGTCAAGCGAGGCATCAAATCAGAAACAATTGACGAGTGGCAGATTGGTTTTATTCCTGAACAATGGGATTTGCTTACGCGATATTTATTAAAAAAGGGCTTCGCGATTGATGATTTGGTCGCATCAGGACTCACCATCAAACGCAACAACGCGGACCCGAAAACATATCGCGGATTTTATGACAGATTTCGCGGGCGAATAATGTTTCCAATCTGGGACGCGCATGGCGATGTGGTTGGTTTTACTGGCAGGGTGTTGGTGGAAAAAGAAAATTCCGGAGGCAAGTACGTGAACACTCCGCAAACAGCGGTTTATGACAAGTCGCGCGTGATTTTTGGATTAAACAAGGCCAAACAAGAAATTCGTTCTAAAAATTTGATTGTTATGGTTGAAGGACAGATGGATGTGATTGCCTGTCATCAAGCCGGGATGAGAAACGTGGTCGCGTCATCAGGCACTGCTTTGACCGAAGAGCATGTGAAATTGTTGAAGCGCTATTCTATTAATATCAATATGGCGTTTGACATGGACGAAGCCGGTCAAAACGCGGCTCGGCGGGGAATTGCCATTGCTTTACGCGAAGGAATGAATATAAAAGTAATTTGTTTACCAGAGGATGCTGGCAAGGACCCAGACGAGTGTTTGAAGAAAAATCCGCATGTGTGGTTTGATGCGGTAGAAAAAGCGCAAGATATTATGGAATGGTATTTTGCAAAGGCCTTCACCAATAAAGACCCCGCCAATCATCACCACAAACAAACAATTTCAAACGAGCTTTTGCCTGACATTGTCTTAATTCCGTACGCGGTTGAACGCGACCATTGGTTGCGCTTACTTTCAGAGAAATTAAATGTTGATGTGGCTGTCTTGCGTGAGGATATGACGCGAGTGAAGGGGAAGGGGGAAGGTGGAAGGTGGAAAGATGTTAAAGAAGCATCTGCTACTGTGCTTGTTAAGACGTCGTTGGATATGCGCATAGAGCGATTATTCGGCCTTGTGTTTAAGTTTCCGGAACTTGTTGGAAAAGTTATTGGCGCCGGGCTGGATAACGCGCTTTCTGTTGGCCTGTTGGCGCCCCTTTACGAACAAATAAAAATAGAGTATAATACAAACAAGCAAATAGAACCTACAAAATTACCACAGGGGTTAATTGTTGGTACAGAAAATATAGTGGATTTATTATCAATGCAGGGAGATTGGGAATTTGCCGATTTTCATCTTAAAGAAGCGGGCGAAGAACTTGATAAACTAATTTTGATAATTAAAGACGAGTGGGTCAAGAATAAAAGAAAGTGGCTCCAGATTGAAATAGAGCGAGCCGAAAAAGCAGGAGATAAAACTGATTTAGAACAATTATTAGATAAATATAATAAAGTGCATGCATAAAAAACGCGGCACAATAAAAAAACTGATTCGACGAATCAAAGCTCGACGAGTCAAAAGAACAGGGCCAGCTCAGAAGGCTGCCCATAAGGCCCACAAGGTCAAAACCCAGCGGGTTAAATTTTACAAGGCATTTCGCAAAGAATCAAAGCGAGCGAAAAAAGGACAATTAGCATTAACTTTTATAAAAGCGCCTCTCGGGAAAAGAGGTGAGTTTAAGAGTGTTGAAATTGAGCCACCGCAGGTTTCACCATCGGAAAAAGATATGTGGAATTTGGTGGATAAAGGAAGAAACAGGGGATTTGTCACGGAAAATGAGGTCTTGGCGCTCTGTCCGCGTTTTGAACATTATTTAGAAATTTTTGAGGCGCTTTGGGACGCGTTGGATAAAAACGGGGTCTCAATCGTGGAAGTTAAAGAGGGTCTGCTTGGAAATATTGAAAAACGCAAGGAAATTCTTGATAATTTAAAAGGCGACCAGCCGGATTCGGATGGTGATTTTGATTTGGGTACAATTTCGCAGGACTCAATTCAAATGTATTTACGGG
>CAYSQU010000086.1:0-3495 GCA_964433365.1 uncultured Gammaproteobacteria bacterium | reverse complement strand
CAGTCCTTCTCCTGTCTCGCCATCAAACACTTCAACATCTGTCACTGAACCCAATTTATCCAACGAAATACTCCTCAATCCAACAGTGTACTTGCCTGTGTAATTGTATATTTGTCTTTCTTCCACAGTTAGTGTGGAGTCCCGATTTACTCTAATTGTCGCGTCAATACGGTCATAATAATACGAACGATTCTCCGCGTGAGTGGTCAGTGGCGCTAAAAGAGCCACGAAGAACAGGACAATGAAGAGTTTTTTGAGCATATAAGATGCGAATTTACGAATAAAATGCTAATCTACAAATTCGCGATATTCGCATTTATTTGTAGATTTGCATCATACTCATTATACTTTCGTTCCTTTACTTTTCCAATAGTTAGCCGTGTTGGCAGTTGCGTCAAAAGGCGATGGGGTGTAAAATAGATGAGTTGTTTATATATGAAAATTTAAGACAAGTCTTTACTGGGCATTGTTATGTTGAAAAAAAGATATTATAAAAGTTTATGACAAAAGATAGTCAAAAATCGCAAATCATTATTTATAAATCAGAAGACGGACAAATTAAAATAGATGTTCGTTTTGACGGTAAAACTGTCTGGCTTACGCAAAATGCTTTAGCGGAGTTGTTTCAAACTTCAAAACAAAACATAAGTTTGCATATACAAAATATTTTTGAAGAGGCGGAATTAATAAGGGACTCAACTGTCAAGTATTACTTGACAGTTCAAAATGAGGGTTCTCGCGAGGTTTCAAGAGAGCTTGAATACTATAATTTAGACCTGATTATTTCCGTAGGTTATCGCGTTAAAAGCAATATCGCCACAGCTTTTCGTCAATGGGCGACTGCGCGTTTGAGCGAGTATATTGTCAAGGGTTTTGTGCTGGACGATGAGCGGCTAAAGAATCCTGATTTGCCGTTTGATTATTTTGAAGATTTGACGCGACGGATTGCCGACATCCGAACTTCCGAAAAAAGATTTTATAGAAAAATTACGGATATTTACGCTACGAGTGTTGATTATGATCCGACGAGCGAGCAAAGTATTTTATTTTTTCAAACAGTTCAAAATAAAGTCCACTACGCCATTACTGGCAACACTGCGGCGGAAATAATTGCGAATAGAGTAGATAGTAAAAAGCTAAATGTGGGTTTAACAAATTTCAGAGGAGTCAAACCGACCAAAGAAGAAGTGGCAATCGCCAAGAATTATTTAGATGAGCAGGAACTTTTGGTTTTGAATAATCTCGTCGAACAATATCTTGTATTTGCCGAAGGTCAAGCGATGCAAAGAATTCCAATGTATATGAAAGATTGGATAGAGCGGCTTAATGAATTTTTGCAGATTAACAGAAAAGATATTTTGCAAGATGCCGGCAGGATTTCGCATAAATTGGCGATTGAAATAGCTGAAAAGAATTTTGATGAATACAAAAAAATTGAGGCGAAACAATTTGATAATGGTTTTGACAAAGTAGCTTTGAGGGCGATTGAAATGGCGAAGAAAAAGAAGAAAAAATAGACCGTACTAAAGTACGGTCTATTTTGTTATTGGTTTGGCCTTGCGTCAAAAGGCGATGGGGTGTAAAATACACAAAGACGGTGCTTGATATTTTTTGGGCGCTGGAGGTTGGTTTTAATGATTTAATTAGTATATGCAAGAAGAAACAAAAGAGAAAATTCAACAGTTGGTAGACAAATATAAAGGTCTTACTGACACTGAAAAAAATCAATATAATGAAGAGCAGACAAAGAATGTCTTTATAAGGCCGCTATTTGAGGCCTTGTGTTGGAATTTTACTGATGCTAATGAAGTGAGATTTGAGGGAAATGTAAGCGGTAAACGAGCTGATTATGAATTCCGACTCAACAGTATCACTAAGTTTTACGTTGAAGCCAAGGCAATCAGGGTTGATTTGGATTTAGAACAGCACGCTCGGCAGGCGATAAATTACGCTTGGAACACTGGTGTGGATTGGGCGGTGTTGACGGATTTTGAGGGAATCAAGGTCTATAACGCTCAATCCGAGTCAAAAAATCTTTTAGACCGTTTAGTTTTTGAATTGTCTTTTTCAGATTATGCAGATAAATTTGAAAAATTGAATTTATTGTCAAAAGAAAGTTTTTTAGAGAATAAACTTGAGGATTACGCGATAGATATTGGAAAGAAATTAAAGAAAATGACAGTCAATGAAAAGTTGTTCATTGATTTAAAAATTGCCAGAGAAGAAATTACTAAGACATTCGGACAATGGAATCCGACTTACTCAAAGGAGGACTTGGAAGAAGGCGTACAAAGAATTTTGGACCGGCTTGTATTTATCAGGGTTTTGGAAGATAGGGGATTAGAGAAAAATATTTTAAAAGAGACACTAAATGGCTGGGTATCGCAAGGCAAAAAAGATCAATTTTTTCGTCTACTGATAAACAACTTTAGAGAATTGGATGAAACATATAATTCCAGCTTGTTTAAAGAACATTTTTGCGAAAAATGGGAGGAATATGATGGACGAATGTGGTCAAATGTCATTCATTCTTTGTATGGTTCGGAGATGTTCCAGTATGACTTCAAGGAAATCCCGGCTGATATTTTGGGCGGTGTTTATGAGGGTTATTTGGGCTATATTGCCAAAAATCCAATTGAAGTGGATAAAGGCGGGAAATCCGGAAAATTATTGAAAGTTGAAGATAAAAAAGAGCTGAAGGAAAAATTCAGAAAAAAGAGAAAGGAGCAGGGTATTTACTACACTCCAAAATTCATTGTTGATTACATTGTCAAAAACACTTTGGGAGAAAAGTTAAAAGAGATTAAAACAGTTGGCGAGTTGAAAAAATTAAAAATTCTTGACCCTGCCTGTGGTTCCGGCTCTTTTATTACCAATGCTTTGGGGGCAATGAATGAGAAATATAAAGAGTTCAGTTCGCCCGGTGATCAGACGACAAAGACAACAATTTTATCGGAAAATATTTATGGTGTTGATTTAGACGCTCAAGCAATAGAGTTGGCGCGGTTAAATCTTCTTCTTGCTACTTTGGATACAAAGGCAAAATTGCCCATGCCGGAACACATCAAAAATGGCAACTCGCTTATTTCTGGAACAGAGGAAGAATTAAAAAAGTATTTTGGTGACACTTGGTGCGACAAAAAGCCGTTTGACTGGAAAGAAGAATTTCCAGAAGTATTCAAACAGGGCGGGTTTGATGTAATTATTGGCAATCCGCCGTGGGGAGCCGACATAGATGAAGATGGAGAGTATTTAAAATCATTTTTTCCTGACTCTACTAAAGAAAAAAAAGATACATATAAGACTTTTATTGATAAATCGCTTTCGTTGTTAAAGGCAGGTGGCATACTTGGTTTTGTGGTACCAAATACATTTTTATATCAGCCAAGCTATGAAGATTTAAAAGATTTAATCTCAAAATATCAATATTTTGTTATCAATTTGGGTGAGCATATCTTTGGGCATGTGGAATTGCCCTGCTGTATTCTCATATTA
>CAYSQU010000085.1:0-3572 GCA_964433365.1 uncultured Gammaproteobacteria bacterium | reverse complement strand
TTGCTAAATTTAATAGGAAACAACGATTTCACTTGCCATTCGGCGACAGCGCCATTCTGCATTACTGTATCACCCATGACGATCCTCCTTTTTCAAAGATCAATGGCCAATAGTATACCAAATTGCCCTGATTTGTCAAGCCCGGCGCGCCCAAATAGAAAAAACAGACGCCTTGCCTGTTTTTATATATTGAAATTTACTCCTTTTTTCTATTGACTATATCCTTGCCAACGGCTTGATTTTTAAAACTGCTTGCGCCGATACCGCGGACAATGAATTCTCCTTCTGTAGCTTGCCAACCAAAACTTCAACCTTTTCATCTTCTCGACGGATCGCCATAACAAAATCTCCGCGCAAATCAGCCAATTTGCTGTCTAAATAATCCTTTGTTACCATTTGATTTTCCAGGCGGCCAACTCGCGCGTCAAGACCATCAACTCGCGCGTCAAGACCATCAAACCGCTTGTCAATACCATCAAACCGTTTGTCAATACCATCAAATCTATCCTCTACCTTACTCGCGAAGTTATTGATTGCCGATAAAATTTCATCCGTCGTTGTTTCGGCCATATTCTCACGTAAAAATTAATTATGAAATTATTATACCCGTTCAAACAAATCATTGCAAATTGTATCTGCTCACATTTTCATCCGCGATTTTTTGAATTTTTTCAATTTCAGCTTTACCTTGTTCATCCTTAAATAAATGCTTATATCGCCCTTGCAGTTGAAGATATTCCTCAACCTTTGGCCGCGGCTTGGGGCATTTCAAAAACCCGATTAATTTGCCCTGTTCATATTCAAGAATCGGATACACTCCTGTTTGTTGCGCCAGTCTGGCGACCTTAATCGTGTCTTGCGATTCCGTGTGCCAGCCTGGAACACAAGTAACTAAAATCTGAATGTATTTTGGCCCGGGAATTGATAACGCTTTTTTGACTTTATTTTCAATGTCAATCACATTTCCGACCGTGGCCGTGGCCACATAAACGCAACCGTGCGCCAAGGCAATCTTGACCATATCTTTTTTCATCAGCTGATTGCCAAACGAATTTTTTCCCGGCTCGGTTGTCGTCGTATTGGCGGCCAGCGGCGTAGCTCCGCTCGCCTGCACACCCGTATTCATATACGCTTCATTGTCAAAGCAAACATACAAAATATTTTCACCGCGCTCCCACATGCCGGAAACCATGCCGATGCCAATATCAAAAGTCGCGCCATCCCCTCCCCAAGCGATTATATTTGGTAAATCGTCAGTCCAGCCTTTTTTTGTTTTCACCGCCGCCAAAATCCCGCTGGCTACGGATGCCGCGTTTTCGAAATTGGCGTGAATACACGGGATCTTATAAGCGCTCATTGGATAGCGAGTCGTGGTCACTTCACTGCAACCGGTCGCGTTCACGACAATCGTATTTTTCCCCGCCGCCTCGAGAACATGGCGCATCGCCAAAATCTCGCCGCAACCGGCGCAAGCGCTGTGCCCGGGATTAAGCAAATATTTGAATGGCATTTGATATGGCATAAAAATTAATTAGGCATTTCCGGATTCTTGTACAAATAATAATTAAGTTCATATTCTTTGTCTTCCGGCTTTTCGCTCCAAAAACCATGCTGATATCGGCAGGTATTTGTTCCAGTGTCACAAATCATCCCCTTGAACGCGCAATCATTATTGTCAGCGCAAGGTTGACCAGATAATCCTTGCGTGCAAAGATTATCATTAATGCTCAAATCAACGCAAACCGGCGCAAACCAAGGACAGTCTGAACTGCATAACGTTATCCCGCCAAACCCCGGCACAGTGTCAAGACACATTTCATCATTATCCTCTTCACAATGGCAAATATCCCCTCTCTGCGTGCTCAATGCTGGCGCGCAAAGAAATTCGTCAATTTTTTCATCCTCCAAATCAGTACACCCGAGATTACTGGCAGACGCGGTATCGCTACTTTCTCCCTTTTGCAAATTCACCGTTTTATGCTCGCGGCATTTCATTCCGGAGACGCAACTGTTTTCATTCGAACCATCGCAACGTTGCAAATAATTGCCGCCCGCGTTCGCGCCGCCAACCGCGCCGACGCACTGATTATCCACTCCTCCAGACTGCTTGCCGCAGGTAAAACCCCAGCCGCATTCTTGTTCATATCCCTCCCAAAGACCAGGTTTGCCGCACTTGTCCCCCCAGGAGCCATAATTGCATGTTCCACCGCTACAAACTAGGAAGTTTTTTGCTGTCTTTTGATACATCTTATCTTTATCCGGTACAACGCAGTCAGTTGTATTTTTACAGGCTTGGCCATATTGCTTGATGCCCGGAGCGGACACTGTCGCATAACTGCAAAAAGTATCTACTTCAAATTCCATTGGCAAAATTGGGACATCTGACATTACACCGCTTGACTTCAAACCATCACATGTAAAAAAATATTTAGTTATATTGATATCCCACCTTGGAGCACCTAAATCGTTAAATTCTTTCCAAGTGATTTTGGGAGGATATTCCCACAAGACCCCATTTCCCTGTATTGTATATGAAAACAGTTGATAATCAGAATAGCCATCTTTCTCACAAAGTATGGCGGGTCTAAGCTCTAAATTACTAGTTTTTGTTAAAGGAATTGCGTAAAACTGTCGAGTAGGCGTAAGATCAAAAAACCATTTACTATCATTAACTTTTATTTTTAAATAAACCTGCTCTGATTCTACCTCACCATGGGCTTGCTCATCCTTAACAAAATCATAAACTTGTAAATCCGATATTTGAATATAATAATATTCAGAACCTGGGTCCACGGCAACCTCTTTTGAAGCATATAGCGTCCCAGTATTATCTTTGTAATGTTTCCATACTCCCAGTTGAACAGTTTCAACAAAAAATCCAGTCTCAAGTATAAACTGTCTTGCCGCCTCGGTTAGATTCTTGCATTGAAGGGCTTCCGCTGCCGACGGAAAAGTAATTTTTCCCCACACCACCACATTCTTGCATTGAAAGTTTTTACTTACATAGTCTTGCACGCATTTTTCCGTGCCTGAGCAAATACTCCCGATGCAAATGCCACTGTCGATAATCTTTGGATCTTTTGCTTTGAATTTAATATCAACCTGCCCGCAAGGTCCATCCGTAAAATCATATTTTTCTGGATCAAGCTCACGACAAAACGTCACATATGTTAACATTGCTTCTTTTGCCATCTCTATTTCAAGCGGTTTCAATCTTACCAAATTGGGATTGATCGCGTTCATCATTAAATATGAACCAAGGAGTAAAACCAAACCAATCGTCGCCCCGGTTATATATCCTTTGCCCTTGGTAATCATGCCCTGATTCATCCCGCCGACAACATACAATGCGCCGCCGATCATGAGCATGATCACGGCCAAGATCGAACCCAAAACCACGCCATATTTATATATCGCTCCGATATACTCCGCGATCCAAGGAATCTGCATGCAAAACTTTTCCTTCTTTGCCGCGCAAACTTCTGCCGAATCAGACGCCGCGCATTCGCACTCTCCGATATTTACATTCATCATTCTCCCCTGCTCATCAACAGGTAAATTCCAAATCGGAA
>CAYSQU010000084.1:0-3602 GCA_964433365.1 uncultured Gammaproteobacteria bacterium | reverse complement strand
CAAGCCACGCGATTTATTTTATCCATTTGCAATTTCCCGCGCGTATCCAGCGCCAACGTATGCCCATCTCTCCACTTGGCATTAACACCAATGCTTACAAGGACTTCTAAAATCCTATCAACTTCCTGCAAACGAGGCATATCTTTCAAAACCACCCTTCCTTTCAACATCAACGAAGCGCACAAAAGCGCGACGGCTGAATTTTTGGCCGTATTTACTTTTAATTCGCCCTTCAATTTCCTTCCGCCATGAATAACGAACTTCGCCATATTGCTTGATTTTGTTTGTCAAATACGGTAACATTATATCATCATCCAAGGTAAAAAGCAAGTTTATGCCGTTATTAACACGTAAAATCCGCGTCATTATAATGTGCTCCCTAATCACAGTATTTTTCATAACCGCGCCATTGATTTTGTTATACACAGCGGGTTTTCGTTATAGTTTTTCAGAACATCAAATCAAGCGAACCGGGGTCTTAAACATAGACGCGAAACCGACAGATATGGAAGTAACGCTTAACAACGTGAGGCAAAAAAGTAAGCTTCCGCTTTATCTGCCTAATCGCGCGCCCGGTACATATAAGATTATCTTATCAAAACCAGGATACCAAACGTGGGAAAAAGACATCGTCATTGCCAGCAATCAGACGACTTACATAAAAGACGTCACGTTATTCAAAAGGACGTTGCCGGCGCAAATCTTGAAAGAGCGCGACGCGCCGTTATCCATTATTTTTTCTCCAACCGCGAAATACGCGCTTTTAGTTTCACAAGACAAGAACAACCAAAACATCTGCGAGGTTGACTTGTACAATCCTGTTGCGGACTTGGTTAATCCGATTTTTCGTTCTCGTGTTAATGAACAACCAATGATTTCTTGGTCGCCGTTCGCTGAATTCGCAACGATATTCACTAAGCAAAACAACACGTTTAGCGCGCAAATTTTTGACGCAGGCAATCCAGATACCGCGCCCATTTATTTGTTTAAAGCTCCAATCACAAATTATAAATGGGTAAAGGATTCGCTTGGTCCTGCTGTTTACATACAATCCGATGACGCGACGTATTTAATCAATTCAATGGAAAAAAAGAAAGCGCCAAATATTAATTTTGATATCGTTAACGACACGGAGAAATACTCAATCGCGCGTGAAGATAATAATTTACAAATAACACAAACTAAAAACGGCGCGAACGAAGAAACAAAGACAATATCAACTCAAAATATTATCTACAACGCGCAGACAAAAGAGTGGATAGCGTGGTCGCCATGGGAATTGTGGATAATTTATCCAAATGGCGCGACCGCGCTTTTGAATCGGACAAGCGATAAAATAAATTTTGTCGTTCCACTTGATAAATATGGCTTGCTCTTGCTTGCTTCCGAAAACAAAATCACCGGATTTAATCCGGGATATTACGTGACTCACGAACTATTCTCCAACGGAAAAATTGACTCCATCGGCGCTGACATTGTTAATAGAAAAATCTATTTTCTTGGAGAGGTCGGCGGTAAGAGGGGGGTGTGGGGATTGGAGTATTGACAAATTTTTAATGGTAATTTGAAATTAAATCATTAAAAATTTATTACAAATTAAAAATTAAAAATTACAAGCTACCACCACACAATCATCCTCAACAACCAATAATACCCACGCATCACCGGATTGCCGACATACTTCAACACAGGACTCTCCACCGCCTTCTCACTGAAATTTACAGTGGACACCATTGTCTTCAATAAATCTCTGTCCGAAATTTTTCTGTTTTTTTGAATGACGCGCCTTTTATTCAACCATAATTTCCAGTTTGAGAACTTAAGCCAGTATTGATAAACTTTCGCACGCTCTCTCCCCCACCCGCTTTTTATTGCAAAAAGCCAGAGGCCAAATTCCAGCGCGAACACCATTGGTAGAATCAAAAACAAAGTCGGCCATTTGTAATACATAAGTAATACAGCAAAGCGATTGCGTTCCATCCAAAAATATTTGGACACGCTTTTGCTAAATTTGTATTCGTGATAAAAAACTGACTGTGGAACCAAGACAACGCGATAGCCGAGTGTTTTAAGACGCAAAGAATAATCTAAATCCTCGTGATACAAGAAAAAATCTTCATCCCAAAATCCATGCTGTTTTAATAAGTCGGCGCGCATCATTATCGCCGCGCCGCTAGCATAACCAACATCTTTGACGGTTTGAGTGATTGATCCCGCTGACTGACGGTAAGCATCGCAAAAACCAAGGCCGAGATAATGCAAACAATTGCCTGCGGTATTTATCAAATGTGTCTCCGGATAAAGTAAAACCAATGATTGCGCCGCACCGATTTTTTTGTCATTTTCCATTGTTTCAATCAATTTTTCCAAACACTGTTCGTGTAAATAACCGTCGCCATTATGCAAAAATACATAATCAAATCCATTATCAATCGCCCATTTCGTGCCAAAATTATTGCCTCCGGAAAATCCTAAATTCTTTTGTTGTTCAATAACCGTAGTATGCGGCAAAGTCGCTGAGTGTTTGGCGACTTCTTCGCGGATATACTGACATTGCGATAGCTCATCCGGCTTATGAGAATTATAAATAATCAAAAATTCTGTCAGCTCTTTTGGATAAGTTTGTTTTTCCATTGCTAAAAACGCGCGCTCTAAATACGCGCGCGGTTCGTTTGACCACAGCAGATACACTACAGCAACTTTAGCGCCACTTTTCAACATAATATTTATGGTTTCCGCGCCATTTCCAAAAATATTTAAGCCAGCTGATTAAATGCACGCGCGCGAATTTGTTTTTCAGCAGGGCGTTAATAACTCCGGGAACTTTGGCAGATGCCCTGATATGCAAATGTTTCAAAAACACATCATGAACATAATACACTGCCCAGCCAGCTTCCCACATTCTGCGGCAACAGTCCGAATCCTCGGCATACATCCAAAACCTGTCGTCAAACATCCCAACCTCGTCAATCGCACGCTTGCGGATAAACATTGCCGAACCCATTATCCAATCAACTGGCATTGTATTGTTATGATCAAAATCTTTCATTAAAAACCTATCGGCAATTATTTTACCAATCCCCTTCTTTCCACGTTTTGTGCGACTGTAAATCGGCTGCCAAAAAAACGGAAAACGATAGCAAGAATACTGTAAAGAGCCGTCAGGATAAACAATTTTCGGGCCGGCAACTCCTATTTTGGAATGCGCTTCCATAAAATCGTACAAACGGAGAAAAAAATTCTGACCTGATTCAAATGTCGTGTCTGGATTCAAAACAAAATAATATTTCGCGTCCACCGAGCGCATCGCCACGTTGTGCGCCCTGCCAAAGCCCAAATTTTTCTTCTGCAAAATCAGGTTCAGCTTGGAAAAATTTTCTTTCAGCAAAGACGAAGGATTGTCAGCGGAAAAATTATCAACAATAATCGTATAAATATCCAAACCAGACCCCGCGCTGTCCGCTTGCAGGGTCTTAAGGCAATTTTTTATTAACTCTGTCTCGTTTGTATTTACTATCGTGACGCAAACATCGTACATATCGTTTATTTTCCCTCTCCTTCTCAAAGGAGCACTCGTGTCTCGTTAAAACACCCATAACTTA
>CAYSQU010000083.1:0-3610 GCA_964433365.1 uncultured Gammaproteobacteria bacterium | reverse complement strand
TTATTTCTCTGATATTTTTCTTCTGCGTTATTGTCCCATCAGCTATTCTGCATGAATACGCTCATGGCTGGATGGCTGACCGTCTTGGCGACCCGACGGCGAAGTATGCCGGGCGACTGACGCTTGACCCACGCGCGCATATTGATATGTGGGGTACTATTTTGATGCCATTAATGCTGTTTTTTCTCACAGCCGGCAGGTTTTTGTTTGCTTACGCGAAACCAGTGCCGTTCAATCCATATAACCTCAAAGACCATCGCTGGGGGCCGGTGTGGGTGGCGCTTGCCGGGCCGGCGTCCAATTTTCTTTTGGCTGGCGCGTTTGGCATTTTAATGCGCTATTTGCCGGTGAGTTCGTTGACTGTTTTTTTGTCTGTCATTGTCTACGCCAATGTTTTGCTTGGTGTGTTTAATTTGGTGCCAATTCCTCCGCTTGATGGCTCCAAACTATTGTTCGCGCTTTTGCCAAGCGAACATTCACAGCGTCTGCAAATGACGTTGGAGAGATATGGATTTATGATTTTGCTTGTTTTTATTTTCTTTGGCTATCAGTTAATCTCTCCGATTATCATGGCGCTGTATTCGGTGTTTACAGGCGGGGCGATGTTGTTTTAATTTTCCCTCTCCTGGCAGGAGAGGGCGAGGGTGAGGTCTGTCTGGCGGAGTGAAGTAAGAAAATTATGGAAAATAAATTAGATATTTATAAACAAAAAGAACTACGCCGGTCGTTGCGTCAAAGTCAAACCAAAGCAGAAAGATTTTTGTGGTTTGCAATAAGAAACAAAAGAACTGGTTACAAATTTTACAGACAATTTAGCATTTTGAATTTCATCGTTGACTTTTGTTGCCAAGATATCAAACTTGTTGTTGAAATAGACGGCGGGTACCACGAATTTGATGGTGTTTATGAAGATGACTTATCAAGACAGAAAAGAATAGAATCACTTGGCTTTAAACTTATTCGTTACACAAACTTACAGGTGTATAAACATATAGAAAGCGTCTGGCAGGATATTATGAACCATTGCAAAGAAAGAGAAAAAGAACTTTACCATAAATCAACTAACTAAGGCACACTTGACCAGACCTCTCCCCCCGCCTGCCACGCATGCGCGAGCATTGCGGGCAGGTCGCCCTCCCCTGCGAGGGGAGGGAAAATTTATGAACCTCTGCAATCTCCAACAAATTCTCCAAACCGAATCCAAATACCGCCTCGCGCAAGTGAAAAAGGCGTTGTTTTATCATTTTATAGAAAATTGGGATGAGGCGACGACGCTTGCGAAGAAATTACGGGAGAAATTAAAAGAAATTTGCGACCTAGAAATTATTGCAAAAGATTCCATATCCAAAGATGAGAGAACAATCAAATCATTAATCACATTATCTGATGGATTGAAAATAGAAACTGTGTTAATGCGCTACGAGGGCAGGAATACCGTCTGTGTGTCATCGCAAGTCGGTTGTCCAATGGCTTGCGCGTTTTGCGCTACAGGCAAGGGCGGATTCAAGCGCAATTTAACGCAATGGGAAATCGTGGAGCAGGTGTTGTACTTCTCACGTCTATTAAAAAAAGACAATGAACACATTGGCAATGTCGTTGTCATGGGAATGGGGGAGCCATTTTTAAATTATGATAATGTCTTGTCCGCTTTGCGGATTTTAAATGACAAAGACGGTTTTAATCTTGGTGTGCGCAAATTGTCTGTCTCAACTTGCGGGATTATCCCCGGCATCCGCCGTTTTGCTGACGAAAAAGAGGACTTTAATTTGGCAATCTCGCTTCACGCGCCCAATGACAAATTGCGTTCGCAATTAATGCCCGTGAATCAAAAACATAATTTATCAGAACTATTTGACGCGGTTGATGAATATATAAAGAAAAAAGACAGAAAAGTGATGTTTGAGTACCTGCTCATCAAAGACGTCAATGATTCGCCAGAGCACGCACGCGAGCTCGCTGGACTGATGAGAAGGCCGTTGTGTTTTGTCAATTTGATTCCTTACAATCCTACAGGTATGTTTAAACCCTCGGATGAAAAAACCGTTCAAGCATTCAAAGCCATGCTTCTTGATGCCGGCGTCTGGACTACGGAGCGTTTTCGCTTTGGTCAAGACATCAAAGCGGCGTGCGGGCAGTTGGTTGGCAAATAAGT
This sequence comes from uncultured Gammaproteobacteria bacterium, assembly GCA_964433365.1. GTDB lineage: Bacteria > Patescibacteriota > Patescibacteriia > Magasanikbacterales > UBA922 > CAYSQU01. Next base: position 1,458 of record CAYSQU010000083.1, on the reverse strand, counting down.
TTGTCACAAAATGTGACAAACTGTAGTTACAGTCAACCGGTGACAAATTGTAACCGGTTGAAGGATGTTGCATCATAAATGGTGGTGTGTTATACTAAATATGTAAATGATCCATTCTCTGTGTCAGAGAAAGTTTGGATTTACCAAAATTACTATGAAAGACGAAATAAAAAATATTGAGAATCATTAAAGAAAAGAGCTATTTTATAAATGTTAAAATCCACAATATTGAAGGCAAGGAAAATAAAAATGATATTTCTGCAGTAGAAAAACTTTATTTTCAATATAGCGTTAATAAAAATTACACGCTGATATATGCTTGTTTTGGCATCAGGTTTGAAAATATAAAAATAAGCTTTGTCAAAGATTATTTAGAAATTTTCTCACCACAATTTTTGCCAATCTATGTAAATCCAAGAAATGACAAGATCCAAGCCACCTACAGGCATGATAAAGTTTATAGGACACGAAAAGCATTTCTAAAAATGCTTAGGGAGAAATCAAAGAGTATTATTTTAAAATAGAATATGAATAAAATTTTTAATGAGGATGTTTTATTGGGGATAGATAAAGTAGCGGACAATTCTATTGATTTGATATTGACGGATCCGCCCTATTGTCTTGGAAAGGACTATGGTAATGATTCAGACCAAAAATCATCCGAAGATTATTTGGAATGGACTCATCGGTGGATTGACGCTGCACTGCCAAAGCTAAAGGATTCAGGAAGTTTTTATATTTTTTTAAGCTGGCAATACTCACCAGAAATTTTTGTTTATTTAAAAAGCAAATTAAGAATGGTTAATGAAATTATTTGGGATAGACGAGTACCAAGTATGGGCGGATCTACAAGAAAATTTTCTTCTGTGCATGATAACATAGGTTTTTTTGTAAAAAATAATGATTATCATTTTGATATTGATAGCATTAGAATCCCCTATGATGAGGAAACCAAAAAGGCAAGAACCAGGTCAATTTTTGTTGGTAAAAAGTGGTTAGAAATGGGTTGCAATCCAAAAGATTTGTGGAGCACCTCGAGAATACACGCGCAAGACCCCGAAAGAGAAAACCACCCCACACAAAAACCTCTGGAAATAATTGAACGTATGGTAAAGGCTAGCTGTCCCCCAAATGGTCTAGTACTAGATCCATTTATGGGAACCGGAACAACCGCTGTTGCCTGCTTAAAAAATGATAGACAGTATGTGGGATTTGAAATAAATAAGGATTATTACAAGATAATAATGGACAGGATAAAAAAACAGAATAATTGTCCGACATTATTTCAGCAACAAACTCAAGATCAGAAATTTGTTTCGTTACACGAAGTTTTGCGTGCTGACCTTTGTCCTTCGCCAAATTAAAAATTGACAAGTAGCAGGCCTTGACAAACTTCAACTTTTATAGTATAATCCCCGCGAAGTCCCCTTCGGGGATTATTTGTTTCAAGTATGGAGA
>CAYSQU010000082.1:0-3620 GCA_964433365.1 uncultured Gammaproteobacteria bacterium | reverse complement strand
GGCTGGCCGTCTTTCATTTGTCTGCTAAAAAACAAAATGTTCTCGCTATTGGCCAAAAGCACGCCGCGATCAATGCCAAAACAATCCAAAGCGCCTGCCTGCGCCAAGCTTTCAACCGACTTTTTATTCAAATCCTTGTCTTTAACGCGCGTAAGCAGGTCCTCTAAATTTTTGTATGTCCCATTTTGTTTGCGCTCTGTATAAATAACACCGCAGATGTGCTCGCCGACATTTTTAATGGCAGTAAGTCCAAACCTAATACGACCCGGCTCGCCCGGCTTAGACACCATAGCAAAGTTGCGAAAACTTTCATTAACATCCGGAGGCATCACCTCAATTCCCATGCGATGACACTCATGCACAATTTCCGACACTTTATCAGAATCCCCCGCTTCACACTGCAAAACAGCTGTCATATATTGCACAGGATAGTGCGCTTTCATGTATGATGTCTGATAAGCCACAATGCCATAACTTGCGGCGTGCGATTTATTAAAACCGTATGCCGCGAACGGCTCAATCAATTGCCACAAATGTTCAATTTTATCCTCAGTGAGCTTTCCGTGGTCTCGGCAACCTTGAAAAAACTTAATTTTCTGTTTTTCCATTTCTTCTGGAATTTTTTTGCCAATGGCTTTTCTGAATTTATCCGCCTCCATCCAATCATAGCCAGCTAATTTGATGGCAGTGAGCAAAACATCATCTTGATAAACCAACAAACCAAATGAGGCGCCCAGATACTCTTCCATCCTTGGGTCAAGATAGCTTATGGCCTCCGGATTATGCTTACGCCGAACATATTCTGGAATAGAATCCATTGGGCCCGGGCGATAAAGCGCCACCATTGCCATGATATCATTGATTGTGGTTGGTTGAAGCTCTTTCAGCCAGCGCGTCATGCCAGAGCCACCAAGCTGAAAAGTGCCAAGCGTCTCACCGCGCGCCAGCATTTCAAAAGTCGGCCTGTCATCAAGTGGCAAGTTATATATATCAATCTTTTCACCAGTTGTTTTTTCCACAAACTCAACGGCTTTCCCCAGAATCGCCAAATTGCGAATGCCCAAAAAGTCCATTTTGAGAACGCCCGCTGACTCAACTGTGTGCATTTCATACTGCGTAGTTATGTGATCTCCGCCGGTCTCATATTGCACTGGCGTAAAATCAGTCAAAGGCGTTGGAGAAATCACCACGCCTGCGGCATGGATTGATGTATGACGCGCGCAACCCTCTACTTTCTGCGCCAAATCAAGCAAACGTTTTACGTCTGAATTTGCGCCATACAACTTTTTCAAATCCGGCTCTTCTTTCAAAGCCCGTTCAAGGGTCATTGGAAAACCCTGCGAGCCCATTGGAATAAGTTTGGCTACTTGATCACAAAATGTGTACGACAAACCGAGCGCACGACCAACATCGCGAGCGGCGGCGCGGGCCGCCATAGTTCCAAAAGTAATAATTTGCGCTACCTTGTCCTTCCCGTATTTTTGCGTTACATAACTAATCATTTCTTCGCGCCTATCATCGGCAAAGTCAGTATCTATATCAGGGGGGCTTGGGCGAAATGGATTTAAGAAACGTTCAAACGGCAATTTGAATTTAATCGGGTCAACAGTGGTAATACCAAGCACATATGAGACGACTGAACCGGCAGCGGAGCCACGAGTCGTTTCCACAATGCCGTGGTCTTTTGCGTATTGAACATAATCGCCCACGCACAAAAAATACGGCGCGTAGCCCTTTTTATTAATAATGCCAAGCTCATATTCAATGCGCTCTTTTACTTCATCTGTGACAGGAGAATAATACTTGCCAACATTCGTCCATGTCTGTTCTGTCAAAACATTGGCCGCTGTCTTGCCTGCCGGCAAATCAACTGGCGCGAAATGCCATTTATCCAATTCAATTTCTATATTTACTCTGTCGGCTATTTTCCCAGTGTTTTCAACCGCATCTTGCACATGGCGAAAACGGGACAAAATATCTTTTTCCTTATTCATTGACCTATCCACTTGGCGATAATCCTCGCGATTTGTCTGTCCAACTTTCCAGCCCTCCCGTATGCAAGTCAAAATATCCTGCGCCTCGGCCTCATCTGGTTCTAAATAATGGACATCGCGGGTTACAACCATTGGTATGCCCGTCTCTTGGCTTAATTGAGTAATTTTTGTGTTCACACTAATCTGGCCTTCTATCGCCGGATGGTCTTGCAGTTCCAAGTAAAAATTATTTTGTCCAAAAATCTCATTGTATTCCAAAGCGACTTTTTTCGCTTCTTCATCTTTGTCTTGTTTAAGCAAGCTTGGTATCTCTCCGCGAATACAGCCGGATAAAGCAATAATATTTTTTGAATATTTTCTTAAAATTTCCTTATCAACTCTCGGCTTGCCATTAAAAAATCCCTCTAAATGCCCAAGCGAAGACAAAACCATTAAATTTCTATAACCATCATAATTTTCAGCCAACAAAACAAGGTGAAACAAGTCCTTGTCCAATTGCGGGTCTTTGTCTATTCGCGAGCGTGGCGCGACAAACGCCTCAAAACCAATAATCGGCTTGATTTCCTCTTTCTTGCAGGCCTGATAAAACTCTATGGCGCCATACATTGAGCCATAGTCAGTCAAAGCCAAGGCCTTGTATCCCTTCGCTTTCGCGCCCTTAACCAACGGCTTGATTTGCGGCAAGCCGTCGAGGAGTGAATAGTGGCTGTGTACATGAAGATGGACGAAGCTCATATCCCCCATATCTTACCAAACCAGCGCGATAATGGCAAGACAAAAAAACTCCGTCCCGACTAAATCGGGACGGAATAAATTTTGAGACAGGCCGTTGGTGTGTGTACCGCACGGCCGTTGTCCCTGCGCGCGAACGCGCTTACTTCCGAATCCATGATTCCCTCCTTCAAATTCGCTCCAACCATTCGTCAGGCACTTCCACATACAAGTGGGTCTCGTGTAGCAAAACAACCGCCATTCCAAACGATGATCTTGGCCTGTGCACGACCCCAAAACAATTATACACAGACACACGAACCCGTTCACCGACTTGAAATGACAGCGCCTTGCGGTACTCACGCACCGCGCCAACCGCTTCTGCTCTCAAATTCTCGTGCTTACCCATGACACCACCTCCTTTTCTCATGGACTAAGGGACAACAATTTATCCTAATTACGACATCATTGTCTTAATCAGGAACTATTTGTAGTATACACCATTCAAACAAAAACAAAAAGACGAGGCACTGCCTCGTCTCTACTTTACAACTTATCCCGACAAAGTACGGGATCCCGCATTTCATCGGGACAACTTCTACAACTTACAACTCATTTCCGCTTCTTCTTCTCCACCCTCTCCTCCAACTTCTGCGACAACTTGTTCACCACAAACTTCTCCACCAAATTCGCGAACATCCCGCTGATTGTGCCCATGTGGCTAGAGACACTATCAACTTTGTGTTTTATAAACTCAACTGCCTCTGTAATCAATTCTAATTTGTGCGTTAAATTTTTTATAATAAAATTAGCGTTGCGGAGCACTCGCGCGGCCTGATATAACAGCCAACACAAAAATACCGTGAACCACAAAACGCAGAACGACAAAATGATATATAATAAAGCTTGACGTGT
>CAYSQU010000081.1:0-3668 GCA_964433365.1 uncultured Gammaproteobacteria bacterium | reverse complement strand
AGGGAGCGGACAAAACAATTTTCAATTTTCAATTTTTCCCGACAAAGTACGGGATCCCGTATTTCATCGGGACAATTTTCAATTGCGGATTTTAAGGATTTTTTAGAAAAAAATAAAGTGCCATATCAAAGTTATAATATTTTCTTTTTAAGTAAACTATCAAAATTATTAGAAGAAAAGGGTATGGTGAAGAAAGATGTGATGTTTGGGTTGTTGGAGAAGAAGTTGGGTGGTAAGCCGGGGTGGAGTGAGAATGAGAAATCCTGGAATTTGGCCACTGAAAATTAAAACATTTAAAATTGTTTTAAAATTAAAAATTTAAAATTTCTAAATTCAACCCTATGTGCGGAATCGTTGGCTACATTGGCAACAAACCGGCACTACCAATTTTACTTCAAGGCCTACGCCGTTTGGAGTATCGCGGATATGACAGCGCCGGCATTGTTGTGCTTGATAAAAAAGCTCATCGCGTTAGAGCGGTTGGTAAAATTGACTCATTGGCCGAGAAATTAAAAGGCAAAGAGATGGTGGGTACAATCGGCATCGCGCATACGCGCTGGGCAACGCATGGCGGAGTAACAGAAGAAAATGCCCATCCACATTTTGCTTGTGATGAAAAGTTAGTGATTGTGCATAATGGCATTATAGAAAACTATCGTGAACTGAAAGAACGGTTAAAAGACAAACATGTTTTTAAGTCAGAAACAGACACAGAAGTGTTGGCGCATTTGATTGAGACGCATTATCGCGGTGATTTGCGCAAAGCAGTTGAAGTCGCGTTAAAACATGTTCGTGGCACTTATGGTTTGGTGGCCATGCACACGGATGAGCCAGACAAGTTGGTCGCGGCGCGATTGGGCAGTCCGCTGGTTGTTGGCATTGGTGATGGTGAATATTTCATTGCCAGCGATGCCACGCCAATACTCGCATATACAAAAAAGGTGTCTTATTTGAATGATGGTGAGGTGGCGGAGATTTCTCGCGCGGGTTTTCAAACATATAATTTAAAAGATGAGCAAGTTACAAAATGCGTGGAAGAAATAGAATGGAACGATGAGCAAGCGCAAAAGCAGGGCTACCCGCACTTTATGTTAAAAGAAATTTTTGATCAGCCAACAGTGCTGGAAGACGCGATTCGTGGGCGCATGAATCTGGAAGATGGCACAGCGCATTTGGGCGGGTTAAATATGTCTGAAGAAAAAATGCGTAGTATTAATCGTATAATTTTGATTGCGTGCGGCACCGCGTCTTACGCGGCCATGGTTGGCAAGTACGCGTTTGAACGTTTGGCTGGCATCGCGATCGAAGTTGACGTTGCATCTGAATTTCGCTATCGCGATCCTGTGTTAGATGAACACACACTTGTGTTCGCAATTTCTCAATCTGGTGAGACCATAGACACGCTTGCGGCAGTACGCGAAGCCAAACGTCGTGGCGCGTTTGTGCGCGGGATTGTGAATGTCATTGGCTCTACAATTGCTCGCGAGACCGGCGCAGGCACATATATTCACGCTGGGCCAGAGTTGGCTGTTGCCTCCACCAAGGCCTACACCAACATGGCAGTGATAATGATTTTGTATGCTTTGCAATTTGGCCGTTTGCGCCACACTACGCTCGCGACTGGTCAGCGCCTACTTAAATCGCTTTTGGAAATTCCAGAAAAAATGAATAAGATTTTGGAGCAAAGTGAAGCAATTAAAAAGTTGGTGGAAAAATATAAGGGCTACAAAAATTTTCTTTTTCTTGGCCGAGGCATTAATTTCCCAGTGGCGTTAGAGGGCTCGCATAAACTTAAAGAAATTTCATATATCCACAGCGAGGCCTATCCAGCCGGCGAAATGAAGCATGGTGTGAACGCGTTGTTAAGTCCGGATTTTCCTGTCTTCGCGTTAATGACGCAGAATCAGTTGTATGAAAAAATGCGCAGTAATATAGAGGAAGTTAAGGCGCGCAAGAGCAAAGTGTTGCTGATTGCCAACGAAGGCGACGAAAATGCCAAAGAGTTGGCTGATGATGTGATTTATGTCCCGCAAACAATGGAGTTATTGGAGCCACTGTTAAATACTATTCCTTTGCAATTGTTTGCTTATCATATGGCGGTGATTTTGGGGAAGGATGTGGATCGGCCAAGAAATTTAGCAAAAAGTGTAACCGTTGAATAATATGAGTGGAGTAATTAGAAAGAAAGTCGTCATAATCGGTGGTGGAAACGGGAGCGCGTTTTCTATTTGCGCGCTAAAGCCGCTCGCGCCCCAGATACAATTATCCGTAGCTGTATCCATGAGCGACTCCACAGGGTCAACTGGCCGTCTACGTGAGGAGTTTAAAACCCTTCCACCCGGAGATATAATGCGCGCGGCCGTGGCCATGTCGCGCTATGACTATCTGCTGCTGAAAAAGATATTTTATAAAAGTCGTTTTGTGGGCGGCGGAAAATTGGAAAAGCACAATTTGGGAAATTTGTTTTTAATTTTGTCACAGGCGTATAATAACAATGATTATGTCGCCTCAATTAGAGCGTTAGAACAGGCGGTTGAAGCCGTTGGGAAAGTTTATCCTGTCACTTTGGATAAAAATGATCTGGTTGCCGAATTGAGTAATGGCGACATTGTCCGCACAGAGGGCGCGATTGACGTGCCGTCTTATGATAGGAGTTTGAAAATAAAAAAGGCGTGGTTAGATCCGGAGACAAAAGCTTACTTTGGAGCTGTTGAAGCGATCAAAGAGGCGGATTTTATTGTGCTTGGGCCTGGAAGTTTGTACACCAGCATTATTGCCGCGCTTTTGCCGCAAGGAATTAAAGAAGCGATTGCCGAGTCAAAAGCAAAATTGATTTATGTTACCGGCAACGCTATTCACGCAAATGGCGAGACAGGGCCAGAGACAGTGAGTGGGCTTATAAATACTTTGACCAGTTATTTACCAAGGAAAATTGATATAGCGCTGTTTAATACCCACAAACTTGATGATAAACAGTGTGATTATTATGATGAAAAACAATGGAAAGAGCTTGTCCAAGACAGAGAAAATTGGGGTGGGCTGAATGTTGTTGAAGATGATTATGAAAGAGATGGCGGCGGGTTGTGCGCGGAGAAGTTGGGACGGATATTGGAAAAGATATTGGATATTAAATATTAAGTCATTGCGAGAAATAAGGGCAATGATTGGTTAATTATATGATAATTAAGAATGCTAAAATAAAGTCGGAGGCGATAAAGTTTGAATTATTTGATGGTGATAAAAAAATCGGCAGGATTTATTTGTATTTAATAAAAAATGATTTGCATGACAAACCATACGGTTTGTTAGAGGATTTGTTTGTTGAAGAGAGTTATCGTGGTTCGGGGCTTGGCCGGCAACTAGTCCAGACAGCGATTGAGGAGGCGAAAAAACTTGGTTGCTATAAATTGATTGGTACCAGTCGCAATACCCGTTCCGAAGTGCATGGGTTTTATAAAAAATTGGGATTTGAGGAATATGGGAAAGAGTTTAGGATGACCTTGACCCCGCACCAATCCTGACGACATGGGTTGGTACAGAGTAAACATGAGCCGTGAGGCGCCTTGCGGCTTGGGCAGTGATAAGCCGAAAACACTGCTGGGATTGGTGCAGGGGTTGACAAAAGAGTGAAAATATGGTATAATATGGCGTTAGTACTTTTCAATACA
>CAYSQU010000080.1:2642-3790 GCA_964433365.1 uncultured Gammaproteobacteria bacterium | reverse complement strand
TATAATCTGCGCCAGTGCCGATTTTTTTGTTGTTATAAATGTAAGCAATTTTCATGTTTAAATATTTTTATAAAATAAATCGTTTTCTGAGCGACGATAGGAGCGAAGAAAACACCTTATTGTTGGATATGCAAACTCGTGATATAATTGGCCTCGTATGCCTGGCCTTATTGAAATTATATCAAAAGAAATGTCTTTGCGCAATTTATGAACTGGCTTGACTTACCAAAACCAATCCTCGCGCTCGCGCCAATGGCCGATTTGACTGATGGGCCGTTTTGTCGGGTGTGTAGGGAAGTTGAAAGTTATAAAGTTTGTAAAATTCATAAAGTTGGCGGTGGGCGATTTGTGATATTTAGAGAGATGGTGTCGGCAGAAGCGATTGTGAGGGGGAATGAGAAAACGTTGAAGATGTGCGAGTTTGAGGTGACTGAACGACCGATAGTTCTGCAGTTGTTTGGTAGTGATCCGGGAGTGATTGCTGATGCGGCTCAAATACTTGTTGGAAAGGGATTCCTCGGCTCGGCTCGGAATGACAAACGGGCAAGACCCGACGGAATAGACATAAACATGGGGTGCCCGGTGCCAAAGATAGCGAGTAAGGGCCACGCTGGGGCGGATTTGATGCGAGATACAGAGAGGGCGGTGAATATTGTCAAAGCGCTGAAAAAAGCGAACCTTGGGGTTCCTGTAAGCGTAAAGACCCGTTTGGGATGGGCTTCTGAAGACGAGATTTTGCGTTTTGCGTCCCTTTTGGAGCAGGCAGGAGCAGATGCTCTAACTATACATGGACGCACTAAAAAACAGGGTTATTTTGGTCAGGCGAACTGGGAGATGATTGGGAGGGTGAAGAAGTTACTCAGTATTCCAGTAATAGCAAATGGAGATATTAAAAACAGTGAAGACATCAAAAAGTGCTTGGAAATAACTGGCGCTGATGGGGTGATGATTGGAAGAGCGGCGCTCGGAAACCCATGGTTACTATCCGGATATACGGATAATCCAGATTTACGGATAATAAAAAAAGTTGTGATTAGGCACGCGGAACTGCATTTGGAGCGATATGGGGATAGTGGAATGACAACTTTCAGAAAACATTTGCTTTATTATTTTAAAGGGTTTGACGGCGCGGTTGAATTAAGAAGAAA
>CAYSQU010000080.1:0-2542 GCA_964433365.1 uncultured Gammaproteobacteria bacterium | reverse complement strand
GGCGGCAAGTTGGCAATGGCAAAGAGGGGGAGACAAGAACGCCTTGGCATGCTTGGTATGATGCCGACATCGTGTCTCGGCTTGTCTGTGGAACAACGGCTGAAGATTCACGAGTTTTTTGTGTCAGGTCATTCTTGTAGCGACCGCGAGCATGTGATAGTTATGGGGGTGTAGATGCAATTTTTGTTTGCGAGTGTCGGTGGAAAACAAAAATCACCTGTCACTCGCTTTGTTCATAAAAATTGTGAATAAGGCGAGGAGATAGCGGGTGGTTTTTGTTTTTCATTTCAATTTTAAGATTATTAAAAAAAATTCAATTATATCTTTTTTAGATAATTTTGACTTGCCTTCCTGCCTGTCTATAAATGTCACGGGGACTTCGGTGATTGTAAAGCCCATTTTTTGCGTGCGATATAGCATTTCTTCTTGAAACGCGTAGCCATTGCTTTTGATTTCATCAAGCGGGATTGTTTCAAGCACGCGACGTTTGAAACAGCGGAAGCCGGAGGTAACGTCGCGGACTTTCAGTCCGAGCAAAAGGCGGGACAACCACATAGCGCCATTGCTCATAAATTTTCGCGTCCAGCCCCAGCCGATTATTTTACCGCCAGCGATTTTACGCGAGCCAATAATTAAATCCGCGTTTTGCGCGGCCTCCAGCATGCGCGGAATGTCATCAGGATCGTGAGAAAAGTCGGCGTCCATTTCAAAAATATAATCAGCGCCAAGCGAGAGCGCTTTTTTGAAGCCCTCTAAATAAGCAGAGCCGAGGCCGAGTTTGGCGGGGCGGGTGATGAGATGTAATTTAAGATTTAAGATTGAAGATTTAAGATTATTGACGATGTGTTGTGTGCCGTCGGGGGAGTTGTCGTCAACGATAATGACTTCCAAATCAGCAATGTTTAGAGCAAAGATTTTTTTAAGAAGCTTCTCAATGTTAGCTGATTCGTTATATGTTGGAATGATGATTGCGATCATATGATGCGAATCTACGGATGAATGCAAATCTACAAATAGTGTGACGTGAATTTACGAATGTGATGACGAGTTTAATACTCTGCGCGGTTTTAATCTTTCATCTCTAAAATTAACCAAAATTCCCAATTTTTTATTTAGTGCGTGTAAGTATCTTTGAGTTTGGAAATAGTCATCTTTGACTAAAAATCTTTTACATTTTATTTCAAGAATTATTTTGTCGTCAATTAAAAAGTCAATCCTATTTCGTCCATCTTTTTCACCAACAAAACTTGGTGGCAAGATAAACTCTCTTTTGTATTGCAATTTGTTTGTTTTTAAATAAAACTCTATTTTATCGCAGACCTGTTTTTCATTGCAGTACCTCCCCAAATCATTGTGAACCTGAAATAACAAACCGTTTATAATATAAGATAACTCTTTATAAATGATTTCACTTTCCATATTTTTTACCATTCGCTATATTCGCATTTAATTTGTAGATTCGCATCATATTGTATAGCAACATCGCCACGGTGATTGGACCGACTCCGCCGGGGACGGGTGTTATGTGGCTCGCTTTTTTGCTCACTGCTTCAAAATCGACATCGCCGTACATTTTGTGGTTGTAAAAACTGGCTCCGGCGTCAATCACAATCGCTCCGCGTTTGACCATGTCGGCTGTGATAAGATTGCGTTTGCCGACAGCTGTGATTAAAACATCGGCTTGCAGACAACGTTTTTTTGTGTCTTTTGTGTGTATATCGCAAGTCAGAACATTAGCTCCGTGCGCTCGCAGGACTTGTACCAGCGGCTCACCAACCAACTTGCCAAGGCCGACGACGGTGAAACTGTTTTTTTTGAGATTAATTTTGAGGTGTCTCAGAATCTCCATAATGGCGGCTGGCGTCGGCGGCAGGATGTGTAGAGACGCAAAATTTTGCGTCTCTACGTGTTGCGAATTGAGGCAGTCAACGTCTAATTCTGATTTGACACAGTCAAGGAGTTTTTGGGTGTTTAGATGTTTTGGGATTGGAAGCTGGATGATAAGGCCGGAGAGTGATTTGTCTTTTTGGATTTTGTTTAGTTCAGAAGTGAGTTGTTTGTTGGTGATTTTCGTTGGATATTGATGCAATTCAAAATCAATACCGACTTTTTTCGCGGACTCTCGCTTGCGCATTATATATGTTTTTGATGGTTTGTCAGAGCCAACGTAAATAACGGCGAGTTTTGGCCTCGTCTTAAAATTTGATATTAAAGATTCAAGATTTGTGAGAATGTGATTGGCGATGGCTTTGCCGTCTATAATTTTTGCTGGCATAAATTTGCTCGGGAGCAGGGATTTGAACCCCGATAAACAGATTCAGAGTCTGTTGTCCTACCATTAGACGACTCCCGAATGTACATTTAAATAATTTTATTTCTATGTTGGCATTGTAAAAATCGCCACTTTCTGCCCAGTTTTCGTCTTTCCGCGGCCATGAAAATCATGCATGGCGTTCATTACTGTATCATATTTATAGCGAAAGTCAAGGCCATAGCGTGTGCCGGGCTCTTGGACAATAAACTCCTTCTTTTTGTCATCATA
>CAYSQU010000079.1:0-3817 GCA_964433365.1 uncultured Gammaproteobacteria bacterium | reverse complement strand
TGCAATGCGAATAATTGCCCTGCGCGCCCGCGCCAGCATCCCCCATCGCTTGTCTGACTTTTTCCGCGCTCTCAACCGGCACCGCGGTTATTATTTTAACAAAATTGGATTGTCTCATAATTATCTACTTTGCGGATATACATAATTCACTGCATAACCGTCGTGTCGAGAACCGCCCTCTTTGACCAATGCCTCAACGCGTTTTTCACCATCATAAAATTCTCTCAACGAAGAATTAAACTGTGATGATCTACCAACCAGCGCTTGTTTAAATTCCGGCGAACTGCATTCAAGTGTATACAATCCGCTTTCCGCTTTCCTGTGTAATGTCTCTTCACCACCCTGACCGACTTTCACAAAAAATATTTTCTCAAACGGCGGTTGAATCACTCTTGACAATCCTTTTTCTAAATTGGCCCTTTTAAGACGAAGAGAGACACCCGCCTGCGTAATATAATAAAGTGAATCTCGAGCTGTCCGATGTCTCCAGTCATCATCAGTACCACCAGGACATGTAGATATTTTTGCATCCCACTGTAGTGAATCTAACTCATCAATAATTTTGTCTAACCATTTCTGACTAATTGCTGATGTCTTTTCAGGAAGTACACTACCCACTTCTGTTCTCCATAACTGTAAATAATGATTCAACCGATCAACGACACTCAAAATAAACTCCATTTCTTGCTGTGGCACCTCGTTATTCTCACACCGCAAATGACTTAAATACTCCTGCCTGTTCTTGCGTTTATTTTTCAGATCGGCAATCAATCCCGCAATGTGTTCTTGATTATTAAATGGTTGTCTAAAATCAGACATATTTCAGATTAAAACTTGGCAAATGAATAATACAGAAAACTTTCCAAAAAGTCAAACTACCCAACATCCATTTTCATCAAAAACCAGGTTGTGGATAACTTTTTTGGATATTGACATTTCCGCGGTTTCCGTGATATACTGGTTTTGTAGTCGTAAGACTGCCCTGCCCGCGGATGCGGGAATACTATCCGCAAGATCTAGCTTAATTGCTAGATTTTTGCTTTATGTAAGCAATATAAGCTTTAATGTCTTGAGCGTTTATTACCAAATCGCTGTTCACTTTTAAAGTATATTGAACAAACCCGCCTTTGACTAAAACCACCTTTTTACGATTATTTTTAAGAAATTTTATCAAACTGACAAAATCAGAATCGCTTGAAAAAAGACAAAATGTGTCATACTTGCTCATCAAACGAATGGCGTCAACACAAATTTCCACGTCAAAATTGCATTTTGGCAAATAAATAAAATCTCCTTCGTTATCATGGCTGATTCGTCTGGTGTTTATAACTTTTTCTTTTTCATTCAAATAATGCCTTATCTGTTGAATAGGTTTTGTAAAAACCATATTCTCGCCAAAAACATGTTTTGTCTTGCCAAGAAATTTCAATGAACTTATATTTCGTGGATCATGGCCATAATAAAACCTTACATGGTCGGAAAAACATTTGCTAAAACTCAATAATTTTTCCAAATCGATTGACAATTTTTTGTCGTCTCCCAACACATTATTATCCCAATCTCTGATATCATCCGAAAACCATTTATCCACATTGGCGAAATCTATAAAAACAAAAACCTTGCCAAATTTTTCTTCATCAATTCCAACCTTTTGTCTGATATTATAACTCTTAAATTCTTGCAAATCCATAAAATTATAATTCCACCTTCTTTATTTTGCTCCTCAAAAACTTTTTCAACTCTTTTTCTAACGGCAATAATAATTTACTATTTTTTACAATCTTGCAAGCAGTTTTTGAGCGGGATACGAGAATCGAACTCGCGTCTCATGCTTGGGAAGCACGCATACTACCATTGTACTAATCCCGCGCCAATTGTAGAGACGAGGCATTACCTCGTCTCTACGTTACAACAATTTTATTTCTGTAATGCTTCAAACGGATTATGTACTGGAATATAAAGCTTGAATTTGCCGCTTTTGATTTGGTCGTCCATATATGAAACAAAATCGCGCGCGTCCCGTTTGTCAATAACTTTGACGATGTGATAGCCAAACTGTGTCTTGACCAACTTATCGCCCAGCTGGTCTTTTTCAAGCGCGAACACGACCTCTTCAAATTCCGGCACCATCTGCCCTTTGCCAAACCAACCCAAATCACCGCCGCTATCCTTAGTTGAATCAGAACCAAACTCGCCGGCTAATTTCGCGAAGTCCTCGCCATTTTTAATTCGCTTCAAGACGCTCTCGGCTTTGGCTTTTACTTTCACGTCGCTCTTCTCATCTTCAACCTTAAATAATATGTGGCTTGCCTTTACTTCCTGCTTCTTATATTTATTGCCTTCTTCATCAGTGCCGACAGTAAAGGCCTCTTGCAATTTTTGCTCCAAAATCAACGGCTTCATAACTTGTTCAGTGTAGTCCTCCAAAGTCCAACCATAGCGGCTCATTAATTCCGCGCGCGCCGAGTCCTCTGACTCAAATTGCGCCATTATCTGGCTCTTCATCTTGCTTACATCTTCATCCGTGACTTTTATATCATACTTCTTGGCTTCTTTGGCAATCAAAAGGTTGGCAATCAAACGGCTCAAAACCTGGTCAGAAACCTGTTCCTCAGTTGGTTTTTCCGCGGCTTCAGCTGAAGAATAAAACTTGTTTAGTGTCTGTACATCGCGGATATAATCTATGTACGCGATTTTCATGCCATTCATTTTCGCGGCAGGCAAATCCAAAATGGCGGCCGCTTTTAACACTATTTTATTCTGTGACAATTTACCCACAGCTCGGACTGTAATACCCCAGCCGACTAACAGAGCAATAAGTAAAATCGCCGCTATCCCCAAACCAAACAAGTTTTTCACCGACATAGAATTTACGGTTAAAAAATTAATTATTAATTGACTTTCTGTTTAAGAAATAATACCACCATTTGATAGGATTATTCAATAGGGTGTTTTCCACAGGCGTCTTTTGGGTCGTCTCCTCGGACTCGGCTTGATTTTTAACAATTAAAACATTTTCGCCCGGCTTTTTAAGATTTAATTCAGTTCTGGCCTTTTCTTCCACAAAAGCATCGGATGTGACGTACTTCAAAATATCCATTGACTCTAATTTTTTACGCTCAAGTTTCTTTACTTGTTCTTGAAGCGAATCAATCTCCTGACGAATTTTATAATCCTGATAATACGCGCGGGCATACCCAAACGCGACTAAAACAGCCACAACAAGGGCAGTTACTAAAAACCAGCGGGAACCAAAAAACCGCTTGAGAAATGATTTTTCATTCTTAACCATAACTATATTATATCACGGTTTATCAATCATGGCGAGACGAACGACGGTAAATATAATTTTCACGCAGTTCATTGATTTGCTGTTGAAGCGCGACTGGCTGTTTTATTTTTTGCAAATATATCTGCACTTTGCCTCCGCCTGTCTGAATATTTATTTCCCCATAACGAAAAATGGTGCCAAACACACCCTTGATTCGACCAAACACATCTTCAATTTGGTCATAAGGTATCTCAGAGACAACGCGGTCAAAAAATCCGCGCTGGTCAATGTCTATCACGCGATGAGTGGTGACGAGAAGCCGGTTTTTCTGCCGCAAAAATATGGTCCTCAGCAAAAGCAAAAACCCGACTCCAAAATCAAGACCAAACAATGTCTGCCCCCACCAGCCATGCGCGAACAACCAAAACATAAAGAAAAACGCGCTACCAACCAACACAGCGACCAAACAGCCATGCCAAAAATATGTCAGACCATATCGCCTGACCGTCGCGATAATCCTCTCTTGCTCTTTTAGATTAACCATAG
>CAYSQU010000078.1:0-3838 GCA_964433365.1 uncultured Gammaproteobacteria bacterium | reverse complement strand
TCAGTCGTAAAAATGTCTAAAGCAGAAAATTGGCGGTGTTTTTGTTTCATTTCCTGTGGTTGCGGAGGAGGCAGTGGCGCGCCGCTGTTCACGCCATCTTCAATTTGTTCCATCATGTCAGATACCTCTTCCATATTTGGAAAATGACTGGTGCTTTGCAAGATATTTTCAATTTGGTCTTCAATTGTTTGAATTGAAATTTTATGCGCTTTCAAAATCGCGTCAATGTCCGCGTCCTTGCCATGAATCAAGCCAAGCAGAAGATGTTCTGTGCCAACATGGCTGTGCTGGCGTTCGTAAGCGATTAACATGGCGCGTTCAACGGCTTGCTTGGCTTTTATGTCTAAATCAGGGACAGAGGCGATGGCTGTTTTGCCATCAGAAAGACGTACTTGCGGTTTATTTGCCAAAATTTTATTAATTATGGCCTCGTCAAGATTGTGCTTTTTCAAAATTTCCGCAGCGATTGAACCCGTTTCTTCCATCATGGCAAGAAGAAGGTGTATTGGAGACACGTGCGAATGCCCAAAAGACGTAGCCAGCGTCATGCTTTTTGCCACGGCATTGCGCAGGTGGGTGGAGAATCGCTTGAGAAGTTGTTCCGGGTTTAACGTCATAAAAGCATTAAAGCATTAAAACATAAAAACACAAAAAATTACTTGTTTTAATGTTGCAAAATTGTCATATATATTATATACTATTTTTACATTTAACACAATCAATTATGGCGAGTTTTCCTTCTCATATTTTTAAGGCCTATGATATCCGCGGGATTTATCCCAAAGAACTGAATGAAGAGCTGATTTATAAGATTGGACGAGCTTGTGGTGTATTGCGTCAAGAAGAGCTTGGGTTAGATAAAAAAATCACCATTGTGGTTGGGCATGATATGCGACTGTCTTCACCAACGCTTTTTGAAGAGCTTAAACGCGGTTTGTTAGAGCAAGGGATAAATGTTGTGGATATTGGTTTAACCTCAACGCCGACCTATTATTTTGCTGTGGCTAATTATGGTTATAATGGCGGGATGTTGGTTTCTGCATCGCATAATCCCAAAGAGTATAATGGCATAAAAATTGTCCGTGAGCGCGCCACACCTGTTGGAAGTGGTACAGGCATGGAAAAATTGCGTGACTTGGTTGAAAAAGGCGAATTTGCATATAATGGCGCAAAAGGGGTAGAAGTATCAAAAAATGGCGTTTTGGAGGCCGAGGTTGAAATTGCGAAAAAATATGCTGACTTACAAAAGATCAGGCCAATGAAGGTGGTATTTGACACGGCAAATTCAATGGGAATTTTGTTTTTAAATGAGCTCTTCAGATACCTGCCACAAGTTGAAGTAGTTCGTTTGAATGATAAATTAGACGGCACTTTTCCAGCGCACCAAGCAGACCCCTTGCAAGACAACACTTTGGGTGGTCTCCGAGAGGTAGTTGTTAAAGAAAAGGCGGATTTGGGCATCGCGACCGATGGCGATGGCGATAGAATTTTTTTTATTGACAATTCTGGCAAACGAATTAAGCCAGAAATTATGCGCGGTATTTTGGCGCGGACATTTTTGAAAGATAATCCGGGCGCCACGATTTGTTTTGACATTCGCCCCGGAAAAATTACCGAAGACATGATTTTGGAGGCCGGTGGCAAGCCGTCGGTTACGCGCGTGGGCCACTCTTTGATCAAGAAGCAAATGATAGAGACAGGCGCTGTGTTTGGCGGCGAATCATCGGGGCATTTTTTTGTAAAATTTCCAGATGGCGTGTATGAATCGCCAATGATTGCTTGTTTGCGTTTTTTGCAGGTTTTGTCAGAGAGTGGTTTGTCGGCGTCGGATTTTATTAAACCATTGGATAGATATTTTCATTCAGGAGAAATAAATTTTGAAGTTGAAGATAAAGTTGGCGCTTTGGCAAAACTCAAAGAAAAATATTCAGACGCGAAAATAAGTGATTTAGACGGTTTAACTTTTACTTATTCGGATTTTTGGTTCAATGTCCGTCCGAGCAACACTGAGTCATTGTTGCGGTTGAATTTGGAGGCGATTGATGAACAACTGATGCGAGAAAAATTAATAGAAATTAAAAAAATTATTAATAATTAATTATGCCCATCGCGATTTTATTGGTTATATTAGGTTTGGGAATTTTGGTCGCTGGCGCCGAGGCCTTGGTGCGCGGGTCAGCGTCAATGGCGAAAAAATTAGGCATCTCTTCGTTAGTGATTGGTCTTACGGTGGTTGCTTTTGGTACTTCAATGCCCGAATTGGTGGTTAGTATGTTTTCAGCTTGGCGTGGCGTGGCTGACATTGCCATTGGTAATATTATTGGCAGTAATATTGCTAACATTTTGTTAATTCTGGGCATTGCGGCCACGATTTATCCTTTACGGGTAAAAGGAAGCACTGTTTGGAGAGAAATTCCCTTTGCCATTTTGGGTGTGGTTTTGGTATTTTTATTTGGTAATGATGTGTTGTTAGATGGTGGAACCAGAGACGCGTTGACGCGTACAGATGGTTTTGCGTTGATATCAATTTTTATAATTTTCATGTTTTATATTTTTGGTATTTCCAAAGTTGAGGGTAAGCCAGAAAACATCAAAATCTATTCCTGGACATACTCTGTTATTGCCACTTTGCTTGGTTTGGGTTTACTGTGTTGGGGCGGGCAGATTTTGGTTGATAACGCTGTTATTTTGGCGCGGTTAGCTGGTTTGTCAGAAGCATTGATTGGTTTGACGATTGTGGCAATTGGTACTTCTTTGCCAGAACTAGTTACATCAGTTGTTGCAGTTATACACAGACATGATGATATAGCGATTGGCAATGTTGTTGGCTCTAACATTTTCAATGTTTTTTGGGTTTTAGGTCTTACTGGTACAGCAATGCAACTTCCATTCAGTCCAGCTGTGAATTTTGATATTCTAGTGGCAATTGGAGCAACACTTTTGCTTTTTGTATTTATGTTTATTTCCACCAAGCACAAAATTGACCGGTGGCAAGGCGTGGCTTTTCTCGCGCTGTATGTCGGGTATATTGTTTATTTAGTTAATCGCGGTTGAATGATAATCATTCGGCGAATTATAATATCTTTTTTGTTTTTCAGATAGTCGCACGGAAAGTCAAACCAGATTCGTTTGAAAGTTACGCGATCAATTTTTTCAAACGTTCCAAAGCGCGGATTCATGAGTATCACGTGTTTTTTCGTTAATCCGACTATTACACTGTAATGTCCGTCGTCGTTATGAAACCAGTCAACTATCACGGGGAAACCTCGTTTTAACAATTTTGCAATGTCGGTGAAGTCAGCCATGTCTTTACTCCATGCTTTAAAACCCAGCTGGCGCGCGGCCTTTAGCATACCTTGAAGAGTTGTGCCCCGTTCAACTGTGGCGCCGGCCAATTTAGCGATCTCTTTTTCAGTTTTTTTAATGCCAAAATAATCAAAAACTGACCGCAAGCTCGTTGGCCCGCAAAAATTATGTGATTGTTCAAATTGTTTTAGTTTTAGCATATTATTTTAGAGACATCACAACAAAGCCAAATTTATCAACATCTTCTTTTGGCCAAAAGTTTATGTCTTTTGTTTTCATTACAAAAGTGATTTCTTTCTCAGTTTCTCTGCCAGTGTATTGTTTTGTCTTCGGGTTGTATTCTTGCAAAACCAATACATCGCTCGGCTGGCAGGCAAAGTCAGCGAGTCGCAAGTCAAAGTTTTTTTCGCCATTCAAAATTTTCTCAAATAATTCAGGCCACGTTTTCTTTGGGATTTTCATATATCCAAGTTATGTCCCATTAGGGACATTTGTTCGTTAGGCAGGCAGTTTACTGCCTGCACTGGTGATT
>CAYSQU010000077.1:0-3854 GCA_964433365.1 uncultured Gammaproteobacteria bacterium | reverse complement strand
GTTGTCTGCTGTATTTGCCAACGAAGCGCGAGGACGCCGAGGAGACAGCAGGAGAGTATGATAAATGTTCTTTTCATACCGTAAAATTTCCCTCTCCTTCTCTCAAAGGAGAGGGTTAGGGTGAGGTCTGGTCAAACGTACCTTAAACACTCTGCCAGACAGACCTCTCCCTCGCCCTCCCCTTTTTGTAAGGGGAGGGAAAAAATTAATTCTATTTCACAGCCAACAAAATCTGATTCACCCACACCTCGCCCTCTCTTACAAACACTTCTTTCTCTATTCCAAACGCCAAGTCCTCCAACATCTTCCGCACTTTTTCCGGTCGATGATAATATGACTCAATTTCAATCATCCCATCTTTTGTCTTTATCTCAGGCGGACGTTTTTGATTTATGTTTGTTACTAAAAATTTTCCGCCCGGCTTCAAAACCCTGTAGACCTCATCAAAAAATATTCTCAAATCCTTCAAATGCACAATATGGAACGCAGATACAACAACATCAAAACTTTCATCTTCAAACGGCATGCTTTCACAATCTCCAACCACCGTATTAATTTCTGCTGAATTTCTTTTTAATTTCTTTTTAATTTCTTCAAGCATTACCACCGATATATCAAGCGCCATCACATCCGCCCCCAACTTGGCTAAACGCAATGTAAGCCGCCCAGTCCCCGCGCCAACATCTAATACTTTTTTACCCTTCAAATCTCCAAGCAAAGGCAATAATTTATTTTTCTCAAAACTATCCAAATATGCTTCTTTGTTATCATAATTCGCCGCGGCTAAGTCATAGCCAGCTTGAGAGTTGAGGATTTTTGTTTTCATAATTTTTATTTTCCCTCCCCTCGCAGGGGAGGGCGAGGGAGAGGTCTGGTCAAACCTACCTTTGACAAATGGCTCTCATACTTGTCATACACTGCGCCAGACAGACCTCACCCTACCCTCTCCTGCCAGGAGAGGGAAATTGTTTATAAACCACATATATCATACCAATATAAAGGCCAAACATCAACCATGCCGGGATAGTTAAATTAACAGCAGCGAAAGAAAGCGAACCAAACCATTTTACAACTTCAATTATATAATTTAACCCCAGTAATGCCAGCCAAGAAATCAGTTTGCCAAGCGGGTAAAAAATAAAACTACCAATGACAGCCAAAAAGCCAGCAAGCATGATGTGTGGAATGGTCCAAAGAATTAAAATATTTACAATTGGCGCGACGATTGAGAGGCGGCCGAATTGATAGAGTATAAGTGGAAGCGTCGCAATGATAGCTGAGAGTGTGGCGACAAGTGTCTCAAAAATGGCGGATTTGAGGCGGGACAGGAAGAGATTGCTTCGTCGTCGCTGTGACGCTCCTCCTCGCAATGACAGTGGTGTGCCACTGAGATATTTTTCAACAATTGGAGATATATAAACCAAACCGAGCGTGGCAACGAAAGACAACTGAAAACCCGCGTCCCAGACCAAAACAAGCGGATTTTGCAAACACATTAAGACGGCTGTGAAGACGAGTACTCGACCTGCCTGCGACATACGACCAACTTGTTTGGCTAACAAAACGATCAAGCCCATAATACCCGCGCGAACAACTGACGCGCTGGCGCCAGTAAAAATAACGAATAAAACAATTCCTGTACTCACTAACCAAAACGCCTTTTTGCGCGGGATATATAATTGAACACAAATTGTACACAATACTATCGCGATGATGCTGATATTGTATCCGGAGATAGCGACAATATGCGTTACGCCAGTACGATTAAACAAATCATTCAAATCACCCAAACCACCGCGGTAGCCATACAAAAGCCCGGCCATAAAACTGGCTTGTGGTTCGTGCCAGAGATGATTCACTCGCTCTGCCACAGTGTGTTTAAGAGCCAAAATTTTCGCCATTAAAAAATTGCCCTTGCTCGAAGAAATCTTGGATATGTCTGGACGGTCACAAGACAAAAACGTACCCTGTCTGGCATAGTACATTCCACTCGGCTTTTTTAGTTTGCAAGTAACTTGTAATTCATCACCATAGTCATAGCGGGGATATAGACCGGATTTAACCAAAATACGACGACATGATGCATGATGCAGATAACATGACTCAATTGAATAATTTACAGCGTCAACGCGGACATCTGGCTCGGCTGTAACAATACCAACAAAAGTTTGCTCGCCGTCTTGTGGTGGTGTAGTTGGAAAAGCGAAGACGTAACGAGCGAGGCCGAGAATAAAACACAGAACACAGATAACAAAAAATCGGCGAGTTTTGTTTTGCCAGAAATAGATAATGAGAGATAAAGAGATAAATAGAGATATGTAGAGATGGAGGAATCCTGATTGGAGTTGGAAGATTGAGGAGATGAATACACCAAGTAAAAACGAAAAACAAAACGATAAAAACGTTTTATTTTTCGATTGGACAAACCCCTCCAGCATAAATTTAATGCGTCAGCAAACTGATATTTGAATCCTCAGCAACCAAATCCTTCAATTCTATTTTATCAGTACAAAATCGTATAACTCCATGAAATTTTTTATTACCACCGGTGGCCCTTGGTTCTATTTGTATTTCTGGATTTACGACAGTAAACACAACTCTTTTATCTGCGCCATATGGTAGTACTCCTATTGTACCAACGATAGCACGCAAAGAAGGTAGCCATGTTGTCCTTGCCTCTTTTCCACCTTTCATTTTCAAATCGTCAAGATATTTCAAATCTATACTAATTTTTGGTTGCTCACCCATGCTTTCTAACCATTTAACCGCTTGCTTGGCCTCCTCACCAATTTCTATTCCATTTTTCATTTCTTTCAACATCATACTTAAATCATAACCCTCAAAAACGTTACTTGAGTGTGCCTCTCTTTTGCGATCTGCACACTGATTAAATCCTTCTCGGATTTTTAATTCATTCATATTATCTATAAATTAAGCAACAATACTCACCAACTTCCCTTTCACATAAATCACTTTCTTTGGCTCTTTGCCCCCCAACCACTTTTGCACTTTCTCTGACGCCAAAGCTAACTTCTTCACCTCTTCCTCACCTATTTCCGCTGGCACTTCAAACGTATCCCGCAACTTGCCGTTTATCTGCACAGCGATAGTGATTTTATCCTCTTTGGCTAGTTCAGGGTCATACTTTGGCCACTCGGCGCGTGTGATGCTGGTTTTGTTGCCCAATTGAGACCAAAGTTCTTCAGTGATGTGAGGAGCGAATGGAGAGAGTAATTGGAGACATATGACATATGACGTATGACTTATGACTTCCAATTTTGACATTTCGTTTACCAAAATCATCAACTGTGAAATGGCTGTATTAAATCGCAAGCCCTCTATGTCCTCGGTGACTTTTTTAATCGTCTGGTGCAAAACACTATCTAATTTCGTTTTTCGTAATTTCGTAGTTTTCGTATTTCGTACATTCAAATTCCACACTCGCTCGAGGAACCTCTTCATCCCCACCAACCCTTGCATACTCCAAGCGCAGGGCTGATCAAACGGCCCCATAAACATTTCGTACAACCGCATGGCGTCAGCGCCAAATTCTGCCACCACATCGTCCGGGTTAATCACATTCCCCCACCGCTTGCTCATTTTGCGTCCGTCCTCGGCTAAAATAAGGCCGACATTCTGTAGCCGAGTAAATGGCTCAATATTCCCCACTGCGCCAATATCATACAAAAACTTGTGCCAAAACCGCGCGTAAATCAAATGCCGTGTCGCATGTTCCGCTCCGCCGACGTACAAATCCACTGGATTCCAATAGTTTGTCTTATTTTTATCCCATTCGTAATTGTTTTTATGTTTTAATGTTTTAATGTTTTTATGACACATGCAATATGCAAGGT
>CAYSQU010000076.1:0-3882 GCA_964433365.1 uncultured Gammaproteobacteria bacterium | reverse complement strand
CGGCTTGATTAACAATAATTCTAAAGGTGTCTTAAAAGTTAACGAGACACGAGTGCGCAAAGGGGAGGGCGAGGGAGAGGTCTGGTCAAGCGCGCCTTATTAAATTAACTTTGTGATATTGTTTTCTCTCTTTCTTT
Organism: uncultured Gammaproteobacteria bacterium; assembly: GCA_964433365.1. GTDB lineage: Bacteria > Patescibacteriota > Patescibacteriia > Magasanikbacterales > UBA922 > CAYSQU01. The sequence continues at coordinate 3,745 of CAYSQU010000076.1, read as the reverse complement.
GCAATAATTTACAATATCTTGCCAGACACTTTCTAACAAAACCTTTCTGCTTTGGTTTGACTTTTACGTAGTGAACGACGCAATTCTCTTTTTTTAAAAACATTCAATTTGTCTGCCATAAATTAGTGTGTTTTCACTCGCCGGCCAGACCTCTCCCTCGCCCTCTCCTGTGCGCAGGCGAGGGAAAAAACCCTACACCTTCGTTTTCCTCCTCACCACCAACATCGCCAACCCGCCAACCCGCTTCAACAACCCAACGGCAACTTTCCCCCGCGCCTTGGCCGCCAAGCTGATTAAAATTGAAGTCAACCCGCCAGCCGTGGCTGTGAGATATGTTTCTGTTGTTTTGTTTTTGTCAGCATGCTCCGAGCTTGCCAAAAGGTCTTCTTCAATATGTCCTGTCTTAACAATATCAACCATCTTGCGCGGCAAAAGCTGAATGCCGGATGACGACTGGCCAACAACCCCGCTAACTTCTACCAAGTCACCAATCTGCAGCCCCCCTTTTGTGATATTAGCCCCGCGTTTGAACACAACTTTCACCTCGCCCTCGCCATCATCAATAAATAAGTGGGTGCTTTTCATTTCCGTCACCTCGCCTTTTATTTTCACCAGCGCGCCCAATGACTCACTCAAATCTATTGTCGTCAATTCCGCGGGCGCTGGCTCGCCTTGATTTTTCAAAATTTTAATATCTGTTGTATTTTTTACCTTCACGCGCTTCTCGCCATACGGCTCTGATATTTCGCCACTCACTTCAACCACATCACCGATCTTTAATTCGGGAAACTTTTTACTATTCATATATATCTGCACACCATTCAAGCCACTGGCAATATAAAAATACTGCGACCCAAACACATTCGGCAACACCGCAACCACACCACTCACTTTCACCCTATCACCCGTCCCAACCTCACTCATCTTGTCCAATCCAACTAACCCCAAATAACTCCCTCCTTGCCTCGCCGAAGTTCCGACGGATTCGGAACGAAGGCGGGTCGCAACCACACCACCCACTTCATTACTAATTACTGAATTACTGAGTAACTGGGAAACTTTCACTTTCGCCGTCTCTTTACTCTGCCCCACCCCGTCTTTTACCGTGAGCGAAATCGTAAACGTCCCATATTCTTTATACTCATGCAAAACCGTTTCGCCATAAGCATGCGACCCATCGCCAAAATCCCAAGCGAAACTTAATTCGTCTTCTTCCAAATCAATTGTCTCTGACGCGTCAAATTCCACCGGCTCGCCAACAATAATTTCTTCCGGTAACAAAATAGAAATCATTGGCAAAGTGTTTTCCTCTTTTTCACTTGCTGTTTGCGCGGTCGTTGAGGCGGTAGTTGAAACGGTGTTTGAGCCAACGGCTGATGTAACAATCACATTTGGTTTACCTTCTGTGATCTGTGTCGTAGCCACAAAATCTTTATAATCGCTATCTGTGTTATAACCATCTGTTTTACGCGCCAACGACATTGGGTCGCTCACCGCTATTGCATTATTGCTCACACTCCCATCATTCCAATTACCGTACACTACTTTATCAATTTCTTTACCATCAGCAGACATCAAACGAACAATGTCACCGGCATTATTCAAACTTCCACTTGGTTTTTCTAAAACAAAAAATCCTAATGGCGCAATATTCCCACTCAAAACATTTCTACTTCCGCTTCCTTCCTCAATCCACCACCCGGCCAAACTAACCGACGCATTGCTCTTATTATATAACTCCACAAACTCAACCGCGCCATCGGTCGGGTCGCTGACTAATTCGTTGATGACAATGTCCGGAGTTAAGATGACCGGCGGCGGAGCCACATAATTATTACTTGAACCACCACCTCCGCCGTTATTTGTCGGCGCTATAACAATGGGCGCGGTAATTACATTTGTTGCCCCGCGAGTGAGCGTTGTGGTCTCCACGAAACTTCCCGCGCCACCAATACTTCTGGCAATAGAGTTGCCTTTTGCCACTTCGTTATAAGACACACTATCAATCACTACATCTGACGCGTCTTTAAGAATTACAGAATCGCCGCCAGTATTATTTAATTTACTTGATGTCAATTCAATTACAAAAAATCCGTTGGCTTCAATTGTGCCAGTCGGCGTGGCGATTTCTCCAACCGCATCAAATATCTTTAATCCATCAATCACAACTGACGATGTGGCTAAATTATAAATTTCAATCCACTCCTCGCCACTGGACGGATTTGGAACAAACTCATTTATTCGCAATTGGGTCAAGTTATCTGAGTCATGAATCGTGCTCGTAGGCGTCGTTGTTGGAGTTTCTACCGGAGGAGTCGAGGTAGGAGTTGTAGTCGGCGTCTCAACCACAGTCGAACAAACATTTACCGCGCCAACTGTGTTTCCGCTCTCATGTTCGCACCAATTTGTTGTTTCGCTTGCCAAAACTGACACTTCTTTTCTTTGCATTGAAAAACTGTCTACAGCAGAATATGTAAATTGTTCAACAAAATTATCGCCACTGTCTTTCAAACCAATCTCTTCTCCGCTCTTGTTAAGCGTGCTCCACGAACTATCCAAAATTAGCGGCGAAAAACCCGGATGGTCGGCGCAAAACATTTCATCATCTTGCGTAATCACAGCATATTCATTTGGTTCCAAAGAAAAACTTTGTTTTAAACTTGATGAGCTGACAGTCAAACCGTGCCGAGTAGAATTTTCCCAAAATTTCCAGCCAGTCAAATCTATCGCGCTGGCATCCGGATTAAAAATCTCCACCCACTGATACTCCGCGCTCGCGCAACCGGTCGGACAAATCTCATTTATCACCACGCTCGCCGACACAAAAACCGGAGCAAATAAAAAAGCAACTATAAAAATAGTTACCCAAAATTCCCTCCTCATATTTTCTAAAAATTAAAAATTAATAAAGATATTATACCACAAAAAACAAAGTCCCGCATCATTTCGCCACTTTATACCTCGTCGCCCGCACATGTATTAACTATATATGATTATGTATGATTATATTTGATTTGTCAAGTATTTCTATTTTTTATACTGCCTCCCGCCAAATTATTTCAAACAACTCGCGATGCATCTGTATAACGCTTTTGTTTTCAATCACAATCGCCATCACCGGCTGGGTGAGTTGATGAATAACAATCTTTTTGGGGATTATCACAAGGTTGGTGGACAATTTTGTTTCCGCGGGTAAAATTTTTACCTTCTCATTAAAATTCTTCTCTATCTTTTTATGCTCTCTGGCAATTGTTGAATCCTGAAATAACAATCTGATATTGATATTCAATTTTGCTCGACGCTCAATAAAATTCCTAAAATAATCAGAGTCAAGCTTGTACCACATGGACTGATCACCAACTACTAAATAATCCTCATGTGGTCTGATATCTTTCAAAAGACCTTCATAAACCGACTTCACCGCATCCAAACCTTCGTAATATTTTATCTTGCCTTCACCGCCTTTGAGGTTAAATAGCGCGGAGAGGTCGGGCATAGCGAATTTCAGTTTTTTTCGTTTCTCTTCCAAAACCAATTCTAAATTATCAGGATCTTCCGCCACAAACAACTGTTTGAACCCTCTAATTTCCATACCCAACAATCCCTTTTGCTTCAGTTGCTCCGCCACCGAATAAACAGTGGTGCGTTTCAAATTGGCGACGCGAGAAATTTTCAAAACTGTTGTTGGCCCCAAAGATAGGCAGGCAAGATATATGGCCGCCTCTTTTTCAGTCAGGCCAAGTCC
>CAYSQU010000075.1:0-3908 GCA_964433365.1 uncultured Gammaproteobacteria bacterium | reverse complement strand
GGCATTACGGTTGATTTGGCGCGGAGGGTGGTGGAGCACAATTCGTCCAAACTGGGCGCGAAATATACGCGTGCGCGCAGGCCGGTTAAACTTGTGTATTCAAAAAGATTTAAAAATCGCTCCACTGCCTCAAAGGCGGAGAGTGGGATAAAGAAATTGTCTAGAAGCGAGAAATTAAAACTGTCGCGGAGATTTTGACGAGTTCAAGTTTTCATCCGCATGGCATCAAAGTTCGGCTGGAAGATGGACAAGTTGGGCGGGTGCAGAATATTGTTTTGATAAAATAATTATGTCGCTCCACATCCCTACAAACGAATTTACAATAACTTTTGCCCGGTCAGGCGGAAAAGGCGGGCAGAATGTTAATAAAACATCCACCAAAGCGATCATGCATTGGTCGGTTGGCCGTTCGCGAGTTTTGACTTGGGAAGAAAAAATGCGGGTGAGAACAAAATTGGCGAATCGGCTCAATAATAATGATGAAGTAGTGGTAATGTCCGAAGAAGAACGCTCACAGCCCCAGAACCGCGCGCTGGCAATCTCTCATTTACAAGCATTAGTACACAAAGCCCTGCAAGTTCCAAAAAAACGCCGGCCAACAAGACCAACATACTCATCCAAATTAAAACGTCTTGAGTCCAAGAAAATTCGCTCGCGAGTTAAAGCTGGACGGACCGGAGCTTATTTTTCTCTATGACCCAAGCGCAAGCGCTGGCAATCCTTAAAACCGGCATGAATGTTTTTTTGACCGGCGAGCCGGGAGCCGGCAAAACGCACACTATCAACGAGTATGTGGCCTATTTGCGTTCGCGAAATATAGAACCGGCCGTAACCGCTTCCACTGGCATTGCCGCTACGCATTTGGGAGGGATGACGATTCATTCGTGGAGCGGAATTGGCATTAAAAATAAATTGGATAAGCGCGACCTCCATGATATTTCAACTAGTAAATACATTCCAAAGCGTATTCAGCCAGCCAAGGTCTTGATAATTGACGAGGTGTCAATGCTTTCTCCGGACACATTGGCGATGGTGGACACTGTTTGCCGAGTCATAAAACAAAATCCAAAGCCGTTTGGCGGGTTGCAGGTGATTTTTGTCGGTGATTTTTTTCAACTCCCGCCGATTGTCAAAAAAGATTATAATGAAAATGCCAGCGAGCAAACAGAATTTTTGGAAGAGCCAACCGCGCGCTTTGCTTTTGATTCACCGGCCTGGGAGCGAGCCAAGCCGATTGTATGCTATCTTACCGAGCAATATCGTCAGGATGATGATGTTTTTTTGGACTTATTATCAGCCATTCGGCATAATGTTTTTAATGACCAACACTTGCCTCATCTGGTGGCGCGAAAAGTGGAGCGTGAGGCGGCGCCCGAGCACGCGCCCAAACTTTTTTCGCATAATGTGGATGTGGATAGTGTAAATGAGGCGATGTTGGAAAAATTACCAAGCCAAAGGCGCGCATTTCATTTGTCATCTCAAGGTCACCATGTCTTGGTTGCGATTTTGCAAAAGGGTTGTTTGTCTCCGGAGACGCTTTGTTTAAAAATTGGCGCGGCCGTGATGTTCACAAAAAATAATCAGCGGGAAGGATTTGTAAATGGCACATTGGGCAAGGTTGTAGGATTTGACTCCAGCAGTGGTTTGCCAATAGTGCAGACCCGAGGCGGTATGAAAATTGAGGTTGACAGAATGGATTGGACAATAGAAGAACATGGCGAAATTCGCGCGCAAATTAGTCAGTTGCCATTGCGTTTGGCTTGGGCCATTACCGTGCACAAAAGTCAAGGCATGAGTTTGGACGAAGCCGTGATGGATTTGTCGCAGGTTTTTGAATTTGGGCAGGGTTATGTGGCCTTGTCGCGCGTGCGGCGGCTCTCTGGATTGTATTTACTTGGCTGGAATGACCGCGCGTTTCAAGTGCATCCCGAGGTTTTGGCAAAAGATGAATCATTTCGTCTGGCTTCGCAAGAAGTGGAAAAAACATTCACAGAAATTTTACCAGCCGAGCTTAAAGAAACACACGAAAGTTTTATCACCTCCATTGGCGGAAAAGACGCTTCCGCGCGTCCGACGTTTTTTAAGGCGCAGAAGAAAAAGAAAAAACGTGGTAAGTTTTACAAACAAAATCACTCTTGTGGATAACTTCCATTTGACATAGACCAAATGGTCAAGTTATAATATATGCATTATGCACGTTGAACTTACAGAAAAACAATTCAAACTTTTGAAATTTATTTACAGTATTATAAAGGATACTGGTTTTCCTCCGTCTATGGCTGAATTAAGAACAAAGGCCAAGCTGGCGTCCAATCAATCAGTCATTAATTTTTTAAGGGCGTTAGAAAAAGGCGGGTTTATACAAAGAGAAGAAGGTGTGGCAAGGGCCTTGCGGATTCTGCCAAAGGGCTATCAGGCGCTTGGCGTGGAACAAATGGCGCCAGTCGTAGGCGGAAGTTCTTGCGGTCCATTTGTTGAAGCGATTGAGGAGGTTGGTAAGTGGATTGAATTGCCAGGCACTGTTTGGAAAAATGATGTCCGCGAGTCGGAAGACAAATTTTATGTCATAGAGGTACACGGAGACAGCATGATCAACGCAGGAATTTACGAAGGAGATAAACTTCTTATCAAACAATCAAATGAATACAAAAATGGCGACATTGTCGTCGCCCGCGGCGATGATGGAACGACTGTAAAACGATTTGTTCATGAAAACAAAAGGGTTTATCTCAAACCAGAAAATCCCACATATAAAAATATCCCGTTTTATGATGATTTGTTTTTAGATGGGAAGGTGGTGGCGAATTTGAGTACAATGAGAAGATTGTGTGGATTAAAAGCTGACAACCTGCTATTAACTGTATCCAGTGCGTGCGGTTCCAGTAGAGTCATTTTAGACATGTTTCGTGGTGTACCAGTGGATAAATCATGGGCATTTTCTGATAAGACCAGAAAAGATACAGCATATATTACACATGGATATCATCGCTATCCTGCAAAATTTATTCCTCAAATAGTCTCCCGTTTGGCTGGAAAATACACCAAAGAAGGAGACCTAATCGTTGATCCTTTTGGTGGCTGCGGAACCACGCTTGTTGAGTCAAAGGTGATGGGAAGGCCGTCGGTGGGTGTTGATATAAATCCAGTCGCTGTCTTGATTGCAAAAGCAAAGATTACCCAAATCGATCCTGTCAAAATTGAAAAGGAGTTCGCAGTTTTTCAAAAGAGATTGGAAACTTACAGCGAAAACACAAAAGTTAAAGCGCCAGAACACGGGAGGATTGATTATTGGTTTAAGCCAGAAGAAAAAAGAAAACTCGCCTTCATTTTTTCTGAAGTTTCAAAAATGAAGGATCAGGATGTCCAAGATTTTTTCTTTTGCGGATTTTCAAATATTCTCAAAAATTGTTCAATATGGTTGCAAAAAAGCAACAAACCGACAAGGGATTTTGAGAAAAAGCCATCAGAACCAATTAAAACATTTTTGAAGCAGATAAAGATGATGCTGCGAGGCAACGCGCAATTATTTAAATTTCTATCAGAAAAGGGGCATTTAGAAATTCCTTGCAAGGTAGTTTGTACAGACGCAAGAACAATTCCAGCAAAAGATAACAGCGTTAGTTTAATAGTAACTTCACCACCATATGTTACATCGTATGAATACGCAGACCTGCATCAACTCACTGCTTTGTGGTTAGAGTATACTAAAGATTTGAGCGATTTCCGTAAGCGATTTATAGGTACCTCACATCACAATAAAAAGGATTTGATACTCAACAGTGCTATTGCTGAAAACATAAGAAGTGAATTATTGAAGAAGGATAAAAAAACCGCTGAGGAGGTTTCAACATACTTTAGCGAAATGAATCAGGTATTTATTGAAATGAAAAGAATGCTAAAGAAAGGTG
>CAYSQU010000074.1:0-3976 GCA_964433365.1 uncultured Gammaproteobacteria bacterium | reverse complement strand
GCCGCGATTGCCGAATCGCGCAAAGAGCTTTCAAAATACGCGCCACGCATCGTGACAATTAGAATTAACCCCGAAAAAATTGGCGATGTCATCGGACCTGGCGGAAAAACAATCAAGAAAATTATTGAGGAAACCGGCGTTGATATTGATATTGAGCAAGACGGACGTGTTCTCATCACTTCCGTGGATGCTACTGCTATGGAAAAAGCCGTCAAAATAGTACAGGATTTGACCCGCGAAGTTATGGCCGGCGAGACGTTTGATGGCACAGTTGTGCGTTTGGAGGACTTCGGAGCGTTTGTGCAAATCTTGCCGGGTAAAGACGGTTTGGTGCATGTGTCGGAAATCGCTTGGGCGCGCGTTGGGCGGCCGTCAGATGTTCTTAAGCTCGGCGATAAGGTGAAGGTGCAAGTTCGCGAGATTGATAACCTTGGACGCGTTAATTTATCCATCAAGGCCTTACTTCCAAAGCCAGAGGGCTGGACGCCTCCACCAACGTTTGATCGCGGTGGCGACCGTGGTCCGCGACGTGGCGGGTTTGTGAAGAGAGACAGGTAGGTAATAGAAATTAACCCCGCGCTCAATGTAGCGCGGGGTTTGTTTTTTGAGCTTGCGGGTGTATAATATCCTTATAAATTACTAACAAAATTTATGCCAGCAACCAAAACCACCCGTGCCAGGACTTTGAATGACAATTTAATCTCATTGATGGATTACAGCGAGACGTATTTAGAAGAAAAGCAGACCAATGATTTAGCTGATTGTGTGCATTATAAAGATACGCCAGAAGTAACTTGGATTAACATTGATAATGTGCCACCACTCGCCTTTTTAAGCGAGTTGGGGCTTGGTTTTGATCTCCACCCGGTTATTTTAGAAGATATTACCAATCCGCACCAACGGCCGAAGATTGAAATTTTAGATGATTATATCTACCTGGTTTTGAAGATGTTGACTCCTTGTAAAATGGGAGGGCATTCTTTTACAACAGAGCAGGTGAGTATTGTCATGGCGTCTAAGTTTGTTATTACACTGCAACAGGGCGTGCGCGGTGATGCTTTTGACCATTCGCGCGAGTTGATTCGCAAAGAAAAGACGCGCATTCGTTCCCTTGGCACTGATTATTTAACTTATGAGCTGGTTGATGGAATAGTGAATAACTATTTTAAGGTTCTTGAAAATTTTGGTGAAAGAATAGAGAACACGGAAACAGAGTTAATAAAAAATCCCAATCAAAAAACTTTGCGTTCAATCTACGCGCTTAAACGCGAGATATTGGGGTTACGCAAAGCGATATGGCCGTTGCGAGAGGTGGTTGATATTTTAGAGCGGGGCGACAGTCCTTTGATTAAAAAAGGCACGCGCATTTATTTGCGTGATATATATGATAGAGTTGTCCAGGCAATGGATACTTTGGAGACATATCGCGATATGGCTTCCGGAATGTTGGATATATATTTGTCCAGCGTAAGCAATCGCTTGAATGGCGTGATGAAAGTTCTTACTATCATCACCACCATTTTCATGCCTTTGTCTTTTTTAGCCGGTCTTTATGGAATGAACTTTCGCTATATGCCGGGTCTTGATTCGCCCATAGCGTTTGATATGATGGTTGGAGCAATGGCGTTGGTATTTATAGGCATGCTGATGTTTTTCAAGAAAAAAGGGTGGTTGTAAATCGTGTCCTCGGCGCGAATTGAACGCGCATCGCCTCCTTCGGAGGGAGGTATTCTATCCATTGAAATACGAGGACATGTCACTGGTTTATTTTATTAAAAATAAACGTTTTTGTCAAACCTTGATTTTTTCTCTTATTTATTATATTATATGTCCATAATGCGCCCATAGCTCAGTTGGTTAGAGCACGGCTCTTATAAAGCCGGGGTCGATGGTCCGAATCCATCTGGGCGCACAATATGTTAGAACCAAAAATAAAAATAGTACAAGAAGCCGCGGATTACGTCATAGTTGACAAACCAGCCGGTGTTTTGACGCACCCAACACAGGCCTGTGAAAAAGATACACTCATTAACGTCTTGTTGAAGAAGTATCGTGGCATAAAAAAAGTTGGTGATTCGCCGGAAAGACCGGGCATAGTACATCGGTTGGACAAAGAAGCGTCGGGATTGTTAGTGATAGCGCGGACACAGGAAATGTTTGAACATCTTAAACAACAGTTTCAAGACAGGACAATTGAAAAAGAATATACAGTGTTGGTTTATGGCAAAATGTTCAAAGAGCATGGTGTGATTGATTTTGCCATTGATCGCGGAAAAGAGGGCAGGATGGTTTCTCGGCCAAAGACGGACTTATTGTCAGTGGATAAAGTTGGCAGCGCCCAGCCGGGCAAAGAGGCGATTACCGAGTATTTTTTAGAAAAAACAATTGGTCGTTTTTCGCTTCTGCGCGTGAAAATTCACACCGGCCGTATGCATCAAATCCGCGCGCACATGTTCGCTTTTAATCATCCTGTGGTTGGCGATTCACTGTATTTAAACAGAAAATTAATCAAGAAAAATCAGCCAAAGTTAGATAGATTGTTTTTGCATTCCGCGAAACTATGTTTAAGTGATTTGGCGGGGGAGAAGAAGTGTTTTGAGAGCCAGATGCCGGAAGAATTAAAAGGATATTTAAAAGATATTGGATATTAGATATTGGATATTATGTCAAAAGGTCTTTTAGTCGTAATCTCATCACCGTCTGGTGGAGGCAAGGACTCGGTGATAAACGCGTTGCTTAAAATTCTGCCGAGCTCTGTTAGATTTGTTACCACCACATCGCGTTCGCCTCGTCCGGGCAACAAAAATGGCGTGGATTATTTTTTTGTTTCCAAAGAACGATTTGAACAGGGTATTAAAAACCAAGAATTTTTAGAATACAATGTTTACTCGGACAATTATTACGGCACAGAAAAAAAACGTCTGGCCGAGGCGTTGGAAAAGTATGATTTGGCCTTTACTCAGATTGAAGTAAATGGCAAGCGCAATTTAGACAAAGCAAATGTGCCGCACCTATCCATCTATTTATTGCCGGAAAATTTAGATATATTGCGAAAGCGAATCGAACGTCGTGGCGGGCTTACTTCTGCTCAAATTGATGATCGATTGCGGATTGCCAAAGAGGAAATAGAAAAATTATCTGACTATGATTACAGAATAGTGAACAAAGATGGAAAATTAGAGGAAACAGTAGCTGAAGCAGCTAAAATTATCCGCGATTATCAAGCTATTGACAAAAAATCATGATTAAGCTATAATCACATCACCTAAATAACAATACGGGTATCCGTAAATCTGGATTATCCGTAAATCCGTATAATATGATTGAAGATATTCGGCTGGGACTTGAGGCCGGCATGATCGTGAAAGTCCACCAGAAAATTAAAGAAACCAATACCAAAGGCGAAGAAAAAGAACGTATTCAAGTTTTTGAAGGTATGGTGATTGGCGTCAAACACGGTAGCGGCCCATCAGCCACTGTTACTGTGCGTAAAATCTCCAACGGCATCGGCGTGGAGAAGATTTTTCCTATCCATTCGCCGTCGGTCGCCAAATTTGAATTGGTGCGCCAAATGCGTGTGCGCCAGTCCAAAGCGGGGTATTTGCGACACTACAAAAAGAAATTAAAAGAGGTGAAACGTGGCGGGAAGATAGAGAAAGTGGAGAATGTCGTCGCGGCAGTGGAGAATCCGGTTGTTGATAAGACAGTGGAAGAGGTGAAATAAAAGATTGATAAATGTAGAGACGCAAAATTTTGCGTCTTCAGTAGAGACGCATTGCATGCGTCTCTTGATTTTGTGGCAGTTTTTTGGTAGAATTCAAGCGCAAATGGAGGCGTGGCTGAGTGGTTGAAAGCGCCGCTCTCGAAAAGCGGTATACCCGAAAGGGTATCAAGGGTTCAAATCCTTTCGCCTCCGCCAATCTTCAGAATTAGGATTTTGGGCGATTGTTGCCTCGCCCCGCCAGAGGCGGGGCTC
>CAYSQU010000073.1:0-4129 GCA_964433365.1 uncultured Gammaproteobacteria bacterium | reverse complement strand
AAATGTTATACTGGTGTTTTGGGTGGTTCTATTAGCGCGGAAAAATCTCTATTTGGATTATGTTCTGATCTCGACGGCAACATTATTGACAATAATATAGAAATAATTGCTGTATGTAGTAGCGGAGATTTGGAGAGAATAGAAACAAAAGATCTTCCAAATAACGCAAGAGAGTACCTTTTTGGAAATTCAGATATGGAAAAAAATAGTATAACAAATGAAATACAAAATTATGAAAAAGAGTGTTTAGGTAAAGGCGGCCAGCTGGTTGGCTTTTATTTGGGCGCGGATGTAAATGACGAGGGCACGCTTGTTGGCGGTCTGGCCGGTTTTGTTGGACTGCCAAGTTGCGCTGGCACGGTGGCAAGTAGCGGATGTGATGATTGGCATGCTATTGGTAGAAACACGCTTGGAGATTGCAGTGTTAATTTGTCTAAAGTCGCATACGGGATATTAAATGGTGGTGGTGAGCCACTCTGTGATGGTGAGAATGGTATTAAAAACTGTGCGTGTGGCAGTATTTCAGAGGACAAAAAAGTTGCTGAGTTAGCAAAAAATAAAGAATTTATAAAATATTTATTTACAAAGGAACAATTATCGGGGGGTATTTCTTGTAATATTTTCATTGATAGAAATGAATTTACCGCCATTTCTGATCCTAATCTCGTTGCTTGCGTGGGTATAGACAGAACAAGCTGTTTAATATACCAGAATTTGTAATAATCTATGTCCTCAATAAAAATCATCAACTCCCGCGTGCATAACTTAAAAAATGTTTCGTTGGAGATTCCAAAAAATAAATTAACAGTAATTACAGGGCTTTCCGGTTCGGGAAAGTCCTCTTTGGCTTTTGACACAATCTATGCCGAGGGCCAAAGACGTTACGCGGAGTCGCTTTCGGCCTACGCGCGGCAGTTTATGGAAGTGCAAGACAAGCCGGATGTGGATGAAATTCGCGGGTTGTCGCCGACAATCGCCATTGACCAGCGCACGGTCTCGCAAAATCCGCGTTCAACAGTTGGCACAGTCACGGAAATTTATGACCATCTCCGTTTGTTGTTTTCCCGCATTGGCACGCAATATTGTCCGGAGTGCAATTTACCGGCTCGCGCGTATTCTCCCGGTGAAATTATGGAGGAAACGCGTAAAATAGCGCGCAATAGCAAAGAGTTGCTGATTTTATCGCCGGTGATTAAGAATCAAGAAGTAAATCCAAAGGAGCTTCTTAATCATTTGGGACAAACCGGCATTGAGGTGGCGCGTCTAAACGGTGTGGTAATCCGTTTGCCGGAAGTGGGCAAGTTTAAATTTGATTCGCAAAAAAAATACACAATTGAATTGTTACTCGCGAAAATTTCTGACATCAAAAAACAAGATATTGCCAGTCCGATTGATAAGGCCATTGATTTGTCCAATGGTGAAGTTGTGTTATCTGATGAAAGCGCCGGGGAAGAATATGTTTTTTCCACTTTGGCCACTTGCAGGAAATGCGGGCGAGCGTTTGAGCCGATTGAACCCAGAAGTTTTAGTTTTAACAGCCCGCATGGGGCTTGTTCGCGCTGTACTGGTCTCGGAATTACATTAGAAGTGGACACTGAATTGGTTATACCCAATACTCGTTTGACTTTGGCAGAAGGCGCGATACAGCCATGGACCAGAATTGTTGGCAATCAAAATTATTATCAAAAGCTTTTAGAAATTGTGGCAGTAACACATAAATTTTCCATAAATACGCCTGTGAAAGATCTGTCAAAAAGCGCGATGGATATTTTGTTTTTTGGCACTGACGGGGAAGAATATGAAGTTGAGGGCAAACATGTTCACTTTGAGGGCATTATCCCCAACCTAACTCAACGTCATGCCGAGACCGACTCTGATTATATCCGCAAAGAGATTGAGCAGTATATGCACGAAAAGACGTGTTCGGTGTGCAAAGGCAGGCGTCTTAAGGCCGAGTCATTGTTTATAAAAATTGGCGACTATTCTATTGCTGATATGGTGGAATTGAGTGTAGAAGAGGCAAAGAAGTTTTTTCAACAGCTGAACGAAAAAAAATCAACACTGAAATTAACAGACAAACAAACCGCAATTGCTCAACCAGTGATAAAAGAAGTAAGCAAACGTTTGGATGATTTGCTGGCAGTTGGTTTGTATTATTTATCATTGGATCGTTCGGTAAGCACATTGTCTGGCGGCGAGGGTCAACGCGTCCGTTTATCCACCCAGCTTTCCACAGGCCTTACTGGCGTAATTTACATTTTGGATGAGCCGTCCATTGGCCTGCATCCGTGTGATAATGATAAGTTAATTGGAACATTAAAAACTTTACGCGACCAAGGCAATACTGTGATTGTGGTGGAGCATGATAGGGCAATGATGGAGGCCGCTGATTTTGTGGTTGACGTCGGTCCTGGGGCAGGTGAATGTGGCGGAGAAATTATTGCCACAGGCACTGCGGCGCAGATCAAGAAAAATGAAAAGTCGTTAACCGGACGTTATTTGACTGGTAAAGAAGAAATTGAAACGCCCAAAAAATTACACAAAGGCAATAATAAAAACATAGAGATAATTGGCGCCACGGCCTTTAACTTAAAAAATATTGATGTAGAAATTCCATTGGGTAAGTTGGTGTGCGTCACTGGTGTATCCGGCTCGGGCAAATCCACGCTTATTAGCGTTTTTCTTGGCAAAGCGTTAAACAAGCATTTTTACAGAGCAAAATCAGAGCCATCAGAACACAAAAAAATTAAGGGCCTAAATAATATTGATAAAGTAATCGTGATTGACCAGTCGCCGATTGGTCGCACACCTCGCTCAAACCCAGCAACTTATACAGGCGTATTTAGCGCGATTCGCGACTTATTCACTGGCGTACAAGAATCCAAAATGCGCGGTTATGATGCCGGCAAATTCAGCTTCAATGTCAAAGGCGGTGGGCGATGCGAGGCCTGCGCCGGCGAGGGTTATGTGCGCATACCAATGCAGTTTTTGTCTGATGTGTTTGTTGAATGTGGAGAGTGCGAAGGCAAAAGATACAACAAAGAAGCGCTTGAGGTGTATTATCACGGAAAAAACATCGCGGACGTTCTAGAAATGCCGATTGAAGAGTCCTACAAATTTTTTCACGACACGCCGGCTGTGTCAGAAAAACTTAAAGTTTTGCGCGATGTCGGGCTTGGTTATTTGCATCTTGGCCAATCAGCTACCACGCTTTCCGGCGGTGAAGCCCAGCGTGTCAAACTCGCGACTGAATTATCTCGCCGCGCCACTGGCAAGACGTTGTATATTCTTGATGAACCAACCACGGGTTTGCATTTTGATGATATTAAACGGCTTTTGCAGGTTCTTGGTCAGCTTGTTGACAAAGGCAACACTGTCTTGATCATTGAACACAATCTTGATGTAATCAAATGCGCCGACTGGATCATTGACCTCGGCCCCGAAGGCGGCGTCCGCGGTGGTGAGCTTGTTGCCCAAGGCACGCCAAAGGATGTGGCGAAGGTGAAGAAGAGTTGGACGGGGAGGTATTTGAAAGAAATTGTGTAGAAATTAAAGAAATTAGAGAGAAATTTTTGTAGAGACGAGGCAATGCCTCGTCTTTTTATGTTTTGTACATTTCTGGTCGGCGGTCCAAAAATAAATTATTGTATTTATTCCACCTTTTGTTGTTGGATTTTTTTGGATTTATGGATATTACTTTTACTACTTCGTCGTCACCGGCTTCGTACAAAATATTTCCGCGATTATCTATTATTTCACTTCCACCAAAGAATTTTTGTCCACGTTCTGTTCCCGTCCTGTTTACGCATATACTAAACACCCCATTCTCAATTGCTCTGGCTCGCATCATATAAAAACCATATTGAAAAACAAAATTGGCAGGGTTGATAAATATCTGCGCGCCCTGAAGAGCTAACTTGCGCCAGTATTCTGGGAACATATAGTCATAGCAAATGCCTAAACCGATTTGTACATCTTTCCATTTAAATAAAGTCGGGCCGGTTTCTCCCGGAGAGAATAACTTTTTTTCTTTTAGAAAGAGGTGTAATTTTTGATATTTTGTAATCAACCCACTTGGTCCGATTACTGCTGTTGTATTAAAGATTTTATTGTTTAATTTTTCTGGCAT
>CAYSQU010000072.1:0-4162 GCA_964433365.1 uncultured Gammaproteobacteria bacterium | reverse complement strand
TAAAAGATGTACACAACGGAATTTTTATAAAAAAGGTAAACCCAAATATTATTGCTGAAAAAATACTTGAATTTGCCAATGACTCAAGCCAGAAGTTTAAAATAGAAAATAACGCTTGGAATTATATCTCCAATAATCATAATTTAAGTTTTTAGATGGGTCCTCAAATTTGTTTATTAAACACTCTAATTTCCCTGTTTCCGGTCTTAAATCACCAAACCCCACCATCTCCGTGCAATACGCCCGGCCGGAATTGGTATCAAACGGAGAATAGCCCTTGCCTTTGGGATCATTGTTGTAAATGTCAAATTTATTCGGCGCTTCCATTGGATACCAAGTAAGGCAGGCGAAATCATCAAGCGCGTCGCCTGTTCTGCCGCTTATGCGGCGGCTTAAATCCCTTTCCAAGCAATAGCCCTTCCAGCCAAAATTGGACTGTTTTTTAACAAGTTTGTTTGTTGTTCCATCCTTGCAGGTTAAACCATCTTCCTCAAATGACTGAGGATCGCCGTTTCCATCGGAGCACATCTTTTTTGGCGTGGAGGTGTTGATTGTGTAATACCAGCTTTCATTCGCTATGCCATTCTGCCCATAACTGACTTCCGTGTAATCGCAATCGCAGTCCTCGCCTTTGTGGCAAATTTTGGCATTCTCAAACCCAAACGCAAAATTAATCGGACGATAACTCTCCCAATTATTTACATTATCGCCTACCGCGTAAAACCAAGGAAACGGACTGTCTGCTTTTGGATAACCGCGGCACTCGCGACTTTGCAATTTGCTGGAACTTGCTCCGTCTATCGGGTAAACGCACTCGCCGTCAAAACACTCGCCGCTGCCGCATGGTGTCTTGTCTTGCACTGGTTTGCCTTTAGCGTCTAAACACTGCGTATTATTTGATTCAATATGGCCAAGAAAATATTTGTCTTCATTGTCCTGCTCTGTCTTGACAAACGAAAGTTCGGACGGAAAATACTTGTTGAACATAGAATATCCGGAAAACTCCATTCCGCCGGACCATGATGTATCGCGCTTTACATAATAATTGTAATCCAAAACAGTGTTCGCGTATTTAGACATTGGTTCGTGCCAGCAGTTAAAGCTTGTGCCGGCATCGCAAAGCTGAAGCGCGTAACAGGCCTTGCGCTCTGTCTGCGAAACGCCGCTTTTTACTTCTGTGTATCCGCGGCAGGCCAGCCATTCGGCGCACTCTCTGTCCCTGTCCACTTTCAAAACGCGGTTGGCGTCGTTGTCCTCGTTTGATTCTGGAGCAACAAATCCATAGTTGTTTTTCTTGCTTTCTTCATAAGTCGCTTTTGAATCAAAGGTCAAATTCGGCTCATCAGTTTTATTAAACAACGCGCAACCCTCTTTCAAACTTACCTGCCCTTCGCATGCCTTTGCTTTTTCTGTTAGTTTGTCGTTGTAAATAACGTAATAGGGTTTGCCAACAGGATTTAAATCAGAAGTATCCGCGGGGTCTATAAATTCGCGGCAACCATTTTTTTCATCAGGACACAGGCCAACCATGCCTGTGTATTTATCCGTTGTGTTGTTTGACCAAATGCCATACTCGCCGCCTGGCAGCATGTAATTTTTATAGCACGGAACCGAGCCCTTGTTTTCGCACAGATTGTCTGTTCCGCAATCTTTATTCTCGCGGCACAATTTATCTTGATTATCGGAACATTTGCCAATGTCTTTTTTGAACCAGCCAAAATAACGGACATTGCTAATTCTGGTCGGCGGCTTGTATTCGCAAAAACTGTTGCCAGTCGCGGCCGGGTCCTTGAAATAAGACAAATTATTGTTGTTTTTAAATTCTCCGCAACCAACTAAATCATCGCGGCATAGCGTGCCGTTGGCGCCGGTATAATTGGCCGGGTCGTTCAAAATCATAACAGACATATCAGAAAATCCAAACGAACTTGTGGCGGCGTCCGGTAAATCATGCGTTTCCGCGCCAAACTCTTGGCAACCCTGTTTATTTGACGCGCACTGAAACTTTGTCCTGTTGGTTAAGTAAATCGGCGTATCAAACAGCGTGTCTGCTGGCGCGACGACGGTTGATTTTTTCACCCATTCAGTTTTCAAATCATCCTCATCCGGCAAAACAATTTCTTCCACAAAACACCTCTTCGCGCCCGGCTCTGGCTTGCATTCGCCAAGCTCTTTATCTGTGCCGTCAACACTCGCCGTCAACACACACATTCCATCTTTCACATTTCCACCTTTCCCCGCCTCGCACCAAGCATTATATACTGTCATTTCTTTCTCGTCTGTGTTAAATGTGTCAAACATTGCCCGGCAACCAACAGCGTCTTCGCGGCATATTTTTTCAAACCCGACAATCGCTTTGTTTTGCCCAGTGCTTTCTTCATTAAACAATTTACAGCCCAGCGCCTCTCCGGGATATGGATCAGTTGGAACACCTTCTGCGTTATAACAAACGTCCGGAACATCATGGCCGTCTTCTGTTTTCCAAGAGTCCTTAATTAAATAATAAACATCTTCCACGCGCAAAAGGCGGGTGTTATCCAAATAATATGTTTTACTTTGGCCTGCGCCCTTAAACACCAGTTCAACCGGCTTGCCGCCGTCGCCAACAAACTGAACCGGGCCCAATTTGAATTCCTGCCATTCAGAACCAACAGAAATGCTGATGTCCTGATTATGCGGCTGGTCAAAAGTAAATTTATCGCCGACAGGTTCATTGTTTTGCTCAAAATATACCGAGAGTTTCTGAGGCGCGCCACGTGTCCAAAAAGACAATGTGTATAGTTTGTTAGTTTCCAAAGTAGAAGACGCGAAAGTGTAAATTGCCTTATCGGAATTTACTTGCAATGAATGACCGTCAGTTTGAATGGCTTCTGATGCAACAACAAGTTTGTCGGTTGGAGTCCATCCCTCTTTTGCCGCAATCAGAGCGGCGGGGTCATTTCCAAACGGTGTAAAATCATACTGCCAGACAAATCTCAGGTCATTTCCGGCATTGCCTTTGTATTCGCGGCAGCCATTGGCGTAATCCGGGCACGACTCGGCTTCTCCGGGCTGTGAAATCGCCCAATAAATACAAGCCCCATTTTCATAAAACCCGCCATTAAAACAACGCTCGCATTTTTCATCATGCCAATAGCCCTTCTTTTTATCCACGCAATCTGTCGGTTTATCAATATGGCTATCAGTATAAAGATAGGAAATCGTTTTGCGCAATGGATGACAGGACTGCGAGATTGTAATCGTGTCTTTTAACAGGCGATAAAATATCTTGCCGTCTTTATTATGCAGGGCGCGGCAATCAATGCTGGCCGTGCCGCCAAAACCCGGAGAAAAACCGTTGACCAACCTGTTATACCCGTCCTTATTGCAAAGGTCATAGGCGATTTGCAGGTATTCTGGATTATCGGTGGCATAAGCCGGGGAGTCGGGCTGAAAAAAATCCGCGATTGAATCGCCTTCCTTGACCTCCAATTCTTTTAAATTTTTCAGATACTCGCTCTCATCAATTGTAAGCGGACGCAATTTGTGCGTTTTCAAAACATAGCCCTCGGATTCTGACCTCTCCCACGAGTAAAAAACCGACTCGTTTTGGCCTGTTGGACGTTCGCAGTATTTTAAATCAGTGTAATATTCCAGCCCCTCTCCGCCCTTGCCTTTTGCCTGCGCGTCTATGTTAGTAAATTCATCACAGTCAGAATAAACGCTCGGGCACGACTCCCCATTTTGTGGTATAAAATACAAAGGAAATTCAAACGGAGCAAAATGTGTGGCGCTTTGCTTATATGTGTCGTATCCAACGCACTTTTCATCGCAATAATTCTTTTCTCCCACAATCGCCGGCACAGCCAACGGATTTGGCTCGTTTAACGGAGTATAAGAATCGCAATTCACTTCTTCGGGCAAACACACTCCGGCAAATTCCGGACATTTTTCCGCGTCTGGTTCTATATTTTTAAGTTCCGGCTTGGTCTGCGGCCAATCAATCGCAACAGTGTATGGGTCTGAATCATAACAGCCAAGATAATCCGGCGCTTTTCGCAAATGGATTAATTTTTTAGGGACGTAGTTGTTGATATAACCGCCATCTTCCTCATCCAACTCGCCTATAAAAAATCCCGTACAGCCACTATCAGCCGAGGGGCAGGAGCTTATTTTATTGTTA
>CAYSQU010000071.1:0-4177 GCA_964433365.1 uncultured Gammaproteobacteria bacterium | reverse complement strand
CTGATCCGCAGGCGCTTTGGAGTAAATTGAAGCCGGATTTGTGGAAAAAGGCGGACGCGACATTTCTTCGTGAAGGTCGGGATGGTGGTTGGAGGACAAATGGCAAGGTGCCAGACAATTGGTTTATTGAATTGGGCGGATTGAAATTTAAAATTCATTTGTCTGCGTTTAAGCACGTGGGGTTGTTTCCGGAACAGGTAGGGAATTGGGGGTGGATGAATGAGTCCATAAAGTCCTTAAAGTCTGTAAAGTCCATAAAGTCGGTGAGTGTGTTAAATCTTTTTGGGTATACTGGTGGGGCTTCGTTAGCTTGCGCGAAAGCGGGCGCTGAGGTGTGTCATGTGGATGGGTCAAAGGTGGCGATAAATTGGGCCAAGGACAATGCCGAGGCATCGGGTTTGAGTGATAAGCCAATTCGTTGGATTTTGGATGACGCGGTTAAGTTTGTCACAAGGGAAATTAAGCGTGGTCGCAAGTATGATGGCATAATTATGGACCCGCCGGCGTTTGGACATGGGCCCGGTGGCGAGATGTGGAAAATAGAAAAGGACTTCTTGATTTTGATGGATTTATGCTTTCAGGTCTTGTCTGACAAACCATTATTTTTCTTGATTAATGGTTACGCGTCCGGCTACTCCGCGATAGTTTATGAAAATAATTTGTTGGAATTAAAAAAGAGATTTGGTGGAGAAATAGAATCAGGGGAATTGACGATTGAAGAGGGCAGTGGGCGATTGTTGCCGTGTGGTATATTTGCCAGATGGAATAAGGGATAGCACGAATGGGCGCGAGCCCCACGAATTACACGAATGTTTGCTATGAGAGTATTATATGAGGATAATCATTTAATCGCGGTTTTTAAGCCAGCGGGTATTTTGGTACAAGGCGATGAAACAGGTGACAGGTGTTTGATGGATGAAGTAAAGGAATATCTAAAAGAAAAATATAAAAAGCCGGGCAATGTGTTTTTAGGTCTTCTGCATCGGTTAGATAGACCAGTGTCTGGTATTGTCTTGTTTGCCAAAACCAGCAAAGGCGCGTCGCGTTTGTCAGAACAGATTCGCAATCACACAGTGAAGAAAGTTTATCACGCGTTAGTTGAGTGTGAACCGAAGAATAAAAAAGGCACGTTAATAAATTATTTAAAAAAAGACGAAAAGCAAAATTATACGACTGTTTTTGACGAGCCAACCGACGGGGCGTTGCGCGCAGAATTGGATTATGAAATTTGTGATGATATGGTAGAGACGTTGCATGCAACGTCTCTACAGGTTGTTTCATTATTAAAAATTATATTAAAAACCGGGCGATCACATCAAATTCGCGCGCAGTTGGCGCATATTGGTTGTCCGATTGTTGGTGACTCAAAATATGGCAGTAAGATGAAGTATAAGGATGGACAGATTGCGTTGTGCGCGACAGAGTTGAGCTTTGAGACGGCGACAACGAAAGAGCGCAAAACGATTTCAATTGATTATGATCCAAAAAATTCTTGATTTACATATTCACTCAAAATATTCCCGAGCATGCTCTCGTGATTTGGAATTGCCAAATATCGCCGAGGGATGCGTGCGAAAGGGAATTGATATTGTCTCAACTGGGGATTTTACGCATCCAAAGTGGTTTGATCATATTAAGGAGAGTTTAGTAGAAGAAAATGATGGAATTTACAAACTTACAACTTCTACAACTTTACAACTTACAACCAGATTCATCCTGGGTACCGAGCTTTCATGCATCAAAAAACACAAAGGAGAAACGCGGCGTCTGCATTTGTGCGTGTTTGCGCCAAACATTGAAGTGGCGGAAAAGTTTAACAATAAGTTGGAGAAAATGGGTTTTAATTTAAAATCCGATGGCCGGCCGATTTTTGGTCTAACTGCCAAACAGTTGTTGGAAATAATGTTGGAAGTAGACAAACGCATGGTTTTGATTCCCGCGCATGCTTGGACGCCATGGTTTGGGGTGTTTGGATCAAAGGGCGGTTATGATTCACTCCAAGATTGTTTTGAGGACTTGACCCCGCATATTTTTGCCATTGAAACAGGACTTTCAAGCGACCCGGCCATGAATTGGCGCTGTTCAATGTTGGATAAAATCGCGTTAGTTTCAAATTCCGACGCGCATAGTTGCGCCAAACTCGGCCGTGAAGCAAATGTAATGGAGTTTGAGTCGGAAAAAGATATTACTTATAATAGCATCATAAATAAAATTAAAAACCAGCAAATCAAATATACCATAGAATTTTATCCAGAAGAGGGAAAGTATCATTTTGATGGTCATCGCGATTGTAAGTTTGTGTGTCATCCAAAAGAAACCAAGCGACTGGGCGGAATTTGTCCAAAATGTAAAAAGCAATTAGTGATTGGGGTGATGAACAGAGTTGAAGAGTTGGCGGATGTGAGTGATAAAAAATTGAGAACTAAGATTGAGAATTTAGGACGGGCGCCATACAAAAGTTTGGTGCCATTGCCAGAGATAATCGCGGATGTTTTGGGAGTTGGTGTCAGTTCAAAGAGAGTAAAAGAAACGTATGAAAGTTTAATTAAAAAACTCGGCAATGAATTTTATATTTTAATTGACGCGAAATTATCTGACATTGAAAAAGCTGGCGCGAAAGAAATCGCGGACGCGGTTGGCAGAGTTAGAACCGGAAATATTTTTGTAAAACCCGGATATGATGGAGAATTTGGAATTGTTAAAATAAAAAATTCAGAAAGTTATACACAGGCATCAATGGAAATTTATTAACAAATGACGATTAGTATTCTATACTATAAGTAGGTCGAGTTTTACGCACATGCTTGTCGTGTAAAAAACTTCGTGTTTATTTGGTATGTACCATGGTCATAACAAATAACGCAAAAATAATTTTTTTGGAGAGGAGGTAAATTTTATGGCTAAAAAGAAAGCTCGCAAAAAAGCGAAGAAAACAAAAAAGGTTGTTAGAAAAACACACAAAAAAGTCAAAAAACACGGTAAGAAGAAAAGATAGATGTTGTAAAAAAAAATCTCTCCGACATAAAATCGGAGAGATTTTTATTTTGTTTACTTGTACTGTTTAAAGAAATTCCACTGCGCTTGGTTTTGCGCTACGTCCCAGTTGTGTCCGAACGAATTAGTCAAAGTAATGAATTTGTAAGGGTGGCCCTTTGCTTTTAGTTCTTTTGACAGATTAACACTCCATTGATAATTGACTGTTCTGTCTGTTTTTGAGTGCAATAACACTCCCGGCATATTGTAGGCCGAATTTGTTTTAGCATTGCGGGCCGGAATTGGAAAAGCATAGCCGTAGTAACTAACATATCCGCCGGAGCTTTCGGCAAAAGCAGTGATTTTATCCGGCAAGCATTGGGAGACATAGTAACTAAAAAACGCGCCATAAGAATGACCTGTGGCGTACACGCGGGCAGTGTCAATATTATAGCTGGTCTTTAGTTCGGAAATTATTTTTGAAGTAAATTCAACATCTTGCGTTGTGTATCTCTTGCTGATAGGAAGCGTGATAAGCGCGATGTCCCAGTGTTTTCCAGCCGGGTCATAGTTCGGGTAGACGTTCCAACCCCAGATTTTTACGTCTTTTTGTGGAATAGTTAGTGACTCTGGAAATACAGCAATGAAACCGTTAGTGTCGGCTGTGTTTTTCCATCCATAATTATCAGCGGCCTGTTGTGCTGTTCCGCCTAAACCGTGGAACATTAATAACGCCGGACACGATTTGTTCACGCATGTTTCTGGTTGATAAACCATATATACGCGTTCTTTGTTTTGCACTGCGGTTTTTTTAGTTGTCACTGTGCCTACGGCTTGAGATGTTGCTGGCAAGAGCAACAGCGCCATCGCGAATAACGCGATAAAGTATGTTTTTCGCATAGTTTTTTGGGATTAATGAATTATAACTATATTATATCACGGTTGACAAAAAATGAAAAATCGATTAAGATATAGAGGAAACGCGGGCATCATATAGTGGTTATTATCCCAGTTTTCCAAACTGGTGACAGGAGTTCGATTCTCCTTGCCCGCTCAAATTATGTCCCTAATCTTTGACCTTGAAACCATCGGCGAGAATTATGACGAGTTGGATGAAACAAACCAGTCGGTTTTGACGCGGTGGATAAAACGGGAGGCGAAAAGCGATGGCGAGTATGAAGTGGCTTTGAAAGATATAAAAGAA
>CAYSQU010000070.1:3899-4200 GCA_964433365.1 uncultured Gammaproteobacteria bacterium | reverse complement strand
CGTCCAAAGCCAGGTAAAATTGATGTCAGGTGAGTCATTAAACGGCTTTTTTACGCAGTTTATTGACAGAAGCCGTTTGGACGGCCGCAATTTTGAAAATTTTAATATAGTCCCATAAGGACTATACTCAATATCTCCACTATCAACTATGAAAAATAATCACATCATAAAACAAAATAGTTTTACCGAATTTTTGCTCTATACCACGCCAAATGGCAATGTGAAAGTGGAAATTTTTTTACGCGATGAAAATATTTGGCTTACACAAGAAAAAATAGCCCTTTTGTTTGGCGTACAAAGA
>CAYSQU010000070.1:0-3889 GCA_964433365.1 uncultured Gammaproteobacteria bacterium | reverse complement strand
CTATCACCAAACACCTCAAAAATATCTTTGAAAATGGGGAGGTAGACGAAAATTCAGTTAGTTCCATTTTGGAACATACTGCCGATGATGGCAAAATATACAATACAAAGTTTTACAATCTTGATGCCATTCTCTCTGTTGGTTATCGCGTAAATAGCGCGCAAGCGACACAATTTCGCATCTGGGCAACGGAACGGCTGAAAGAGTATATTATTAAGGGATTTACAATGGACGATGAACGGCTAAAAAATCCAAATACTATTTTTGCTTCAGCTGTCTCCGATGTTGGAAGTATTGGCGTGACTATGTCATATCTTGATAATTACAAAAAGAATCTCAAAGACGGACTCACTTTCAACTCTTTGAGTACCGGTAAATTTAAGGACACTGGCAGTCCGGACAAATCACTAACAACCGAAGAAAAAGATTTGATAATGAGAGATCTGAACATCGCCAATGAACATTTCATCAAATCCGTCGCTATTAACCGTAAGTTAGACATTAAAAAAGTTAGAAAGATGGCCGATGGTTCGTCAATGCCCGGAGAGATGGCTTTGCAGAACGGCCTAATTGACAAAATTGGTGGGATTTATGAGATAAAGGATTATTTGAAGGAGAAAATTGGGGAAGAGGTGGAGATTTGTTGGTAAAAAAATTTTATGACACCCAAAGACCCAAAATATAGATTTATCCATAATGAAATTTTAACATCTGCAATAAATGCTGCTTTTCAGCGCGGAAAAGTATATCCAAGTAAAGAAACTCTATCCTTAATTTTGACTGACAAAAAAACAGAAAAAGAATATGAGAAAAATTGTAAACAATTTAAAAAATATTTAAAAAATGAAATAGATTGGGAAAATATTGCTTGCTCAAAAAACATTGAGGATTCCATTATCGTACTTTGTAAAAAAATTACTGAAAAATTTAAAAATATAAATATTTTAAACAATAACGAATTTAGGGCAGGTACAGCTCAAAAATTAATAAATTTATACTTAAAATACCGATGGTGCCTCGGTTGGTCGCCCGAACCGCCGCACTGCCCATTTGACGAGCAGGTGATTGGATATTTACGAGACAATACTGACGACAACGTAAAACAGAAAATCAAAAACATTAAATGGACGCAAATGGGTAGTAAAATAAATGGTGGAGTTGAACAGGGTATGAAAGATTATCAAAATTTGGTGGAATCAGCTAAAATAGTATCTGAAAACGAAGGATATCAATCAATTGCCGAGTGGGAATTACAACTTTGGAATGAAAAATCATCCGTCCCCACGGGACTTATAACCAAGTGATTCAATTGAGCAGGCAATAAATTGCCTGCCTAACGAACGGATGTCCCTATCGGGACAATGGACACCCACAAATAAACATTTATTTAATGTAAAGCTAAATTTATGAAAGCCAAAAACGCGTTTTTTCTGTCAATCGGAATTGTCTTGCTGGTAGCGTCTTTTGTCGTTACTGGTGTCTTGTATTTTAAGTTGAAAAAGGTTAGTGAAGAAAAATTGGTAACTATTGAGCCGACAGAACAACAGGTTGAGCCAATTATAATTGAGCAAACAGAACCAGAAAAAAACAACCCAAAAGATTTTACCGCTGATTTCAAAGCTGGTGGATTAAGTGTTGAGTGGCTCGGTGAAGCAGTACCTGTGTCTGAAAAAAAGACCGATGAACTTTTGGCAAAGGCATTTCCTAGTTACTTGCAAATCAAACAAAAAGTCGTTGACATAAATAATGATTGCAAGAAAAAATTTAAAGGAGACGAAACGCAATGTTTAATTCAAGATCCGAACATATATTTATATGAAGTTGGCAAGATAAAAAATTTAGATAATGCCGCGCTTTATTATATTTATATGCCCCAACTGTTTCAGAGAGGCATGGGCGGTCTCATGCTCAATGTGGTATTGGGATTTTTTGATACCAAAACTAACGCGTTTATCGCCATTTTTGACCCCCAAATTTTATTTAATTCAGTGCAGACATTGTCAGAAAGTGCCTACGGTTTCACCAGAGCGGAGCTGGAAAACACAATGGATGATGAGCAAACAAAACAGCTGGCATTAGAATATCCTGATTTAAATATATTTTCCGGCTATATTGTTTATCAATTTGACGAACTGTTAAACGCCCCAGTGGTTATTGACGTGCCCAACACCAAATCCAAACTGATAAATACAACTAATTTTGACTATTATTCAATTGGAAAATACGGCAACGCTGGAATTGAAGAATACGCCAAAGGAGAGGTGGTTACCAGCCAATTTAAGGAGCTTCCTGTTGAGTTCAAGACAGATTCGGGATTAGAACTACACCAAGATGGCCAATGTTATTACACTATTAAACCTAACGGAACAATTGTCTCTTACAATTTGATTCCTGGTTTTATGTCTTGGGAAAGAGAGGCATCTAAAGAATATTATGGAGAGTGGCTGAACGCGGACATAACATGGAACAGTGGCGCGAAAAACACTGATGTGTATATGTTAAGCGGAGATTATGCCAGTCCCGGTTGCGGCGGACCATCTTTAACTGATTGCACAAACGTCGTCAATGATAAAAAGTGGTTTGACGCAGCCAAACTCATCCCTACAGGCACCGGGAATAATGGCGAAAAAATCTTTGAAACAAAAAACGCGGAAAACAATGAATTTTACAAAGAATCATTCAAAAGGTATCGTCCGGAAGAGGCAGTCAGCGAAACGGCAAAATCATTTAGCGAATTCTTGGCAGATCACGCGATTATTTTCTGGCAAGATCATGTAAATAATTGGCATGTGTACTTGAAAACAAGCTACCAAAGGCCAGCAGAATGCGGCAAGCCAGTAATCTACCTCTATCCGGAAAAAGATACTGATGTAAAAGTAGAAGTAAAACCAAATGGCGGATTTACCAAAACCGAGCCGATGTATAATAACGGCTGGTTTGTGCGCGCGACTCCGGAAAGCGAGTTATTCAATTACACTGACAAAACAAATTATCCATATCTGTTTTGGGAAGGCAAGGCGTATGATTACGTGACGCCAAATTATGGTTTTGTGATGAGTAAGGCGGATGTGGGTACAAAAATGACTCAGATACTTGCCAAGCTTGGTTTGAATGAAAGAGAGACAGAGGACTTTCTAGAATTTTGGCAACCAAAATTGAAAGTCAAGCCATATGTGTTTGTAACTTTCTTGCCTCAACGTGAGTTTGATAAATTGGCGCCACTCACAGTCAATCCAAAACCAGACACCGTGATTCGTGTATTTATGGATTACACTCCGCTTGACGCGCCGGTGAAAGTCGCCCCAATGCAGATTCGCACGCCAGAAAGAGTTGGGTTTACAGTGGTGGAGTGGGGTGGTAGGTTGCGTTAATTTCAAAAATGTTATGGAAAAACCAAATTCACAAATTGTTATATATAAAAACCAAAAGGGGAATATCAAAATTGATGTTCGTTTTGATGGTGATACTGTGTGGCTTACACAAGAGGCAATTGCGACCCTATATGATAAAGGACGTTCAACAGTGGCAGAACATATTCAAAACGTATTTCAAGAAGGCGAGTTGGACTCAGATTCAGTATGTCGGGAATTCCGACGAACTGGCATCGATAATTTATCACATAGCCCCGTAGGGGCATATTGTTCGTTAGGCAGACAGTTTACTGCCTGCACCAATGTCTCAATTCACAGTTAGTCCCGTAGGGACGGCTGAAAATGTATGTCCAACACGTTTTCCAATTTATTGTTCCACATCGTTTTTAGCACCAAAGAGAGGGCGTTCCTTCTCTCGCCAGAATTACGCGAACGTCTCTACTCATATATTTCCGGCATTGCGAACCAAAATGGCTTTAAAATAATCATTACAAATGGCACAGACAACCATATTCACA
>CAYSQU010000069.1:0-4223 GCA_964433365.1 uncultured Gammaproteobacteria bacterium | reverse complement strand
CGGGCGGAGACGGGCAGCTGATGTTAGAAGACGAGATGAAATATTTTACTGATGATGGGAAAGTCGAAGTCAGCGACCCGAATGGAAACATTAAATTGCGTGAAGTTGGAGAAAGTTATGTCGCAAGCGCGGAACTTGAGTCGTCAATTTTTGATCTGGGCGCGGCATCTAATTTTGTTAATTTAATTTGGGAGCCATTGGCGCAACCGATTGAAACCGGCGCCGAGTCCGTCCGCTTTCAGTTGGCTACCAGCGACACTATCGCTCCGCCAACATGGGATTATTTTGGTTCAGATGGAACGAACGAAACTTTTTATGACGCGCAAAATGTAAATATAAATTCAATTCACAACGGCGATCAGTATTTGCGCTATAAATTATTTTTAAGCACCGCCTCCACGACATTCACTCCCGTTGTTTCTGATTTGATAGTCAATTATATAACCAGCTGTACTCCGCAGGGACAAGCGTATTTTGGCGGATTGTCAGAATTAGAATACACCGTTAAAGTGAACAGAACCGGGTATCAGGAGAAAATACAGACAGTCGGCGTGAGCGGGGACATGGTGTTTTCAGTGGAGATGTCGGCGAATTAAAAATTAGAAATTTATATGCAACGCACACGAGGTTTCACAATGTTAGAATTATTAGTCGCCCTCGGGATTTTCTCCCTCGTCATCGTATCCGTGGCTTGGCTTGCGATACACGGGTTTAGATATAACGCGATTATCTGGGAACAACTAAAAACACAAAGTGATGGCAGACGGGTTTTGCGCGAGGCCATTGATGTCGTCCGCAAAGCAGAGCAGTCCAGCGTCGGCAGTTATCCGATTGCCAGCGCCGGCGCGTATGATTTGTCCGTTTATTCAAACGTTGATTCGGACAGCTATCGCGAGAAAGTGCGGCTTTGGTTGGACGGAACGACGTTCAAGCGCAACATTATTAAACCAAGCGGAAGCCCGCTGGCATATTCAGGCGCGGGGCAGACAGTTGAAATCGCTCACGATGTCGTGAACATTGCCAAGGGCGAGGCCGTGTTTAGCTATTTTGATGAAAATTATACCGGCTCCGAAGCCCCGTTAGTTCAGCCGGTTGATACAACAAAAATTAGAATCATTCGCGTTCGGTTAGAGTTGGAAAAAGACCCAACCGAAACGCCAGCGCCTTTGCGAGTAGAAAGCGCCGCGCAGGTTAGAAATTTGAAAACAAACTAATATGCAAAACAACCGCGGTTCAATTTTGCTTTTTGTGATGGTTTTTGGCGCTATCGCGACCACTCTTATAGTTACTGGCGTGGCTGGCTACGCAATTTACGAAAACAAGGCGTCAAACATGAAGCAGAATCGCGATTCGGCGTTTCACATCGCCGAGGCCGGCATTGGTTATTATCGCTGGCACCTTGCGCACAACCCAACCGACTATCAAGACGGCACTGGTCTGCCCGGGCCGTATGTTCATGAGTATAAAGACAAAGACGGTAACACCATTGGCTATTATTCTTTGGAAATAGATACGCCATTAGCCGGCAGTTCGGTTGTTACTGTTCGCTCAACCGGCTGGAAAACAAATCAGTCGCAGTCAAAACGAACCATCCAAGTCCGTCTTGGTTTTCCTGCTTTGGCTGACTATACATTTCTTTGCAACGCAGGGATGAATTTCAGTTTTACGACAGTTGTGCGCGGCAAGGTTCACTCAAACGGCGAAATTAGGTTTGATGGGACGACTGATTCGTGGGTGGACAGTCACGTGAAAGTGTATGGCGGCGGAGGACCAAAAACATTTTGGCGCTACCCTGTTGGCACAATTGACTTCTACGCGGTAACCACTGATTTGGATAAAATAAGAAAAGAAGCGGACAAGCCCGGACTTGGTTTGCATTTATATTCTTCCGGCAAAGAGGGCTGGCACATTGTTTTTAATGGCAGTACTTTTAAATTATACAAAGTCAATTCCCGCGACTGCTATAATGGCGAGGGTTCGTGGAAGTACAAGCCGTGGAAGGGCTGGTATTGGAACGGCAATGTGTATTGTTATGACATAAAAACAGAGACATTTGTTTCAAACAACAATATCCCGTCAAACGGCGCGATTTTTATTGAAGATGATGTGTGGGTAGATGGCGTTGTTAATGGAAGGGTCAGTATTGGAGTTGGTAAGTTCCCGGTGCAATCGCCATATAAAAAAATATATATTTCAAATAATCTAACTTATAACGCGAAATCAAGCGATGATGTCATCGGGCTTTTGAGCCAAGGGAATATTGTCGTGCCGTACGAGTCGCCAAATAATATGGAAATAGACGCGGCAATGTTGTCGCAATTCGGCACAATTCACCGGCCGTACTATTACGGCAATATCAAAAACTCGCTGACAATTTTTGGTTCCCAAATTTCCTACGAAGGCGGGGGCTGGAAGTATGTGAATGGCTGGGGAAATGTGGTTTCCGGCTATGTTAACACCAACCACAGCTATGATGGCAATTTGAAGTATTATCCTCCGCCCGGATTTCCTGTTGGTAGCGTGTACGAATTGATAAGTTGGGAGGAGCTTTGAGCTCGACACCCGACTCCCAAAGCTCAACACCGGCGCGTTTAGAATATTTTTAATAATAATTTATGGAAAAAGATGGCCCCGATTTTCATAAGAGATTAAAACATAAAATTCACAAATTGATTGTTAGAGTTTATAAAATCACAGACAAGTTTCCGAGGTCGGAACTCTATGGTTCGGTAAGTCAACTGCGTCGGGCCATTGTCTCAATAATGCTAAATTACTTGGAGGGCTTTGCCAGATTTAAACCAAAAGTACAGGTTAATTTTTACGAAACGTCTTACGGATCAACAAAAGAGTCCAAGTATTTAATTTTTTTGGCTTACGAATTATGCTGGATTGACAAGACAGAGTACGAAGAAATTTTTAAAGAAGCAGACGATGTTGCTGGCATGATATTTTCTTTGATTAGAGGCAAAAGAGAAGACATTGGTGAATGAGTCGGGTTGCGGGAGTCGTGGGTCGTGAAAAAAGATTTGGAAAACACACCAAACTATGTTATAATAGGCGCGTATGAGAAAGTCGTCTGTAGTGCGTAAAGGCGTAATCGTGGCCGCGGGTCTTGGGACACGTTTTTTGCCTATTACAAAGTCAATTCCAAAAGAAATGCTACCTGTGGGAAATAAGCCGGGGCTACAGCTCATTGTGGAGGAAATGGCTGACAGCGGGATAGAGGAAATAGTGATTGTGATAAATAGAGATAAAACGGCAATTGAACGTTATTTTTCGCCAGACAAGAAATTTGAGCAGAAATTAAAGAAATTAAAGAAATTTGACAAAATACAGGAGTTGGTTGACTTGTTGAAAAGAGTAAAATTTTATTTTGCGTATCAAGACAAACCATTGGGCAACGGACACGCGATTTTACGCGCGAAAAAGTTTATCGGCAACGAGCCATTTGCCTGCGCCGACGCGGACGGGATTATTGCGAGCACAATTCCAGCCACGAAACAATTGTTAGAAGTGTTTTACGAAAAACAAGCGCCAATAATCGGCGCGCAGAAAATTACAGATAAGCAGGCAATGACAAAATACGGAAATGTTTATGGCTTGCCTGAAAGCGAGCGTGTTTACAGGGTGGAAAAGTTAGAAGAAAAACCAAACATAGAAAATGTGTCCCCGCTCGGACTTATTGTCGGCGGAATGAGGTATGTTTTCACGCCAGACATTTGGTCAGAGCTCAAAGCATGCAAAAAGGGACGCGGAGGAGAAATTTGGGCCGCTGACGCGGCAAATAATTTAGCAAAGAAAAAGTCATTTTACGCTCTCGTTTACGAAGGCAAGTATTTGGACACGGGGCGGGTGGAAAGTTGGTTAGAGACGAATAAGTTTTTTTGCGGTTAAAATTATGCTATTTGAAAAAATAAAAAAAATAACACCATTATTACTGTTGTCTTTTTTGTTGTTTACTCCGCATCCAGTTTCTGCCGTTACAGTAAGCAAGATTTATTGTTTATGTGTCCCACCCTCAGACGCGCTCAACACAGACATTGATTTTACGGTATTAGGAAATAGTGGCGAGGATGTGTCTGGAAAGACGTGTGAGAAGTCATCATACGATTGTTATAAGGCAACGTGCGATGTTAAAGATGGCAGTGTTATAGATGAACCCGCCGATAATACTTGCGCGTTTGAGAATGGCGAAAAATGCGGCGAAGATGATGAGTGCACAA
>CAYSQU010000068.1:0-4260 GCA_964433365.1 uncultured Gammaproteobacteria bacterium | reverse complement strand
AACTATTGAAACATTTAACGAACAATCATCAAAGCAGACGGATAAACTTGTAAAACTTACTTGGTGGATTGTTGGTTTAACGGTTGCAATGCTGGTTGGTTTATGTATACAGATTTGTTTGGCTGGAATCCAGTCTATGTCAGTATTATTGGAAAAGCAAAAGAATCGGTTTGAAGCATATAGTTTTTGTAAATCAAATTTGGCTGGTAACATGTTCAACGCATTTGGTAAAAAATTTAAATGCAGTGATATCATAGAAATGTTTGAGAAAAAATTTGAGTAAAATCCGTTTAAAACCGAAGACAAAAACCAATTAAATTTGGCACTCAAAAGCAATCCATATCTTCTAAGGGTAATTTTATGAATAACCAACAGGACAATAGCATTGAAAAAAGTGAGTTATCGTGGGAAGAGGAATCAAAAATATGGCAGGCAATGGCTGGTGCTGACGTGATTAAGGATTTGGGGCCAATATCAAAAGAGGAATATGATCATTATAATAACCTGATTGACAAAGTGGATAAAGCCACTTGACGGTTTTTCAGGCATGTTATAAAATACTGGCCACAGACCTATGTCTATAAACAAACCAAAATACAATGTTCGCGCCAAAGTCCGCTGGGGATTGGTTGGCATTTTTGTTTTATTAATTGTTGCCGCGTGTTTTGACGCGCCATCGTATTATAATCGCGTGATTGACAAGGTGAATAATGCCGCGCATTTGGGCTTGCCCCGCGTTCCAGAAAAACCATTTAATTTGGGCCTGGATTTGCAAGGTGGCGCGCATTTAGTTTATCAAACAAATGTGGATAATATAAAAATTACAGACAGGGCAGATGCCGTGGAGGGTGTTCGTGATGTGATTGAACGCCGCGTTAATGCTTTTGGGGTTAGCGAGCCAATTGTGCAAACCACGAAAGTTGGTTCTGATTATCGCATTATTGTTGAACTGCCTGGCGTGACTGATATCGCGGAAGCGATTAAAATGATAGGCGAAACGCCAATTTTGGAATTTAAAGAAGAAAACAAAGAGCCCCCGCGCGAATTGACAGCTGATGAGAAAAAACAGTTGGAAACATTTAATAAAGACGCGAAGAAAAAAGCGGATGAAGCGTTGCGTGAGGCAAGAAAGGGCGGCGACTTTGGCGAAATAGTTAAAAAATATTCTGAAGACGAACAAAGCAAAAACAATGGTGGATACTTGGGTTATATTTCCAAAAATAATAATTTTGAAATGTTTGGAGTTCTGGAAAAAATGGCAGAGAATCAAATCAGCCAGACACCAGCGCGACTTTCTGACGGACTAAATGTTTTGAAGCGTGGCAAAGAAAAGGCCGGTGAAGTTGAGGTGAGCGCGAAACATATTCTCATCTGCTATTTGGGAGCCAAAAGCTGTGAAAGCCCAGAACTTAACAAAGAACAAGCAAAAACAAAAGCAGACGAGCTATACAAACAAGCCAATGCTAATAATTTTGCCACTTTAGCCAAAGAAAATTCTTCTGATGCTGGTTCAAAGGACAAGGGCGGTGATTTGGGCAGTTTTGTAAAGGGCCAGATGGTGCCTGCGTTTGAAAACGCGGCTTTTCAGGCCAAAGTCGGGGAGATTGTCGGACCTGTTGAGACGGACTTTGGTTATCACATTATATATAAGACAGGCGAGCAAACGCAAAAAGAGTTTGAGGCATGGCGCGTGTTAGTAATGACCAAAGAAGAAGCAGATATTTTACCGCCATCAGAACCGTGGAAAAGCACAGGGTTGTCAGGCAAGCAGTTAGAAAAGTCAGAAGTAACGAGCAATCCGCAAACCGGCTCTGTTGAGGTATCGTTGCAATTTGATAGCGAAGGCAAGGATTTGTTTAAAGCGATTACGACAAGAAACGTGAATAAGCCGGTAGCCATATTTTTGGATGGCATGCCAATTAGCGTGCCAAATGTGCGCGAGCCGATTACCGATGGCCGAGCTGTTATTTCCGGCGCTTTTAGCATTCAAGAAGCAAAGACATTATCACAACGTTTGAACGCCGGCGCGTTGCCTGTTCCTGTTGAGCTGATTTCTCAACAAAGCGTTGGCGCTACTTTGGGCGCGGATTCTCTAAATAAAAGTTTATTCGCCGGTGTTATTGGCATACTGATTGTTATACTGTTTATGATTGCATATTACCGTTTGCCTGGATTGTTGGCGGCGATTGCTTTGATTTTGTATGGCGCGTTGACATTGGCTGTCACTAAATTGATTGGCGCGACACTAACTCTCTCTGGTATTGCCGGTTTCATAATGTCTCTTGGTATGGCTGTTGACGCGAATGTCTTGATTTTTGAGCGGATGAAAGAAGAATTGCGACTTGGCAAAGGGCTAAAAGCCGCCACTGAAGAGGGATTCTTGCGCGCTTGGCCGTCAATTCGCGACAGCAATCTTTCAACCTTGATAACTTGCGTAATGTTGATTTGGTTTGGCACGAGTTTTGTGCAGGGTTTTGCCATTACGTTGTCAATTGGTGTTTTGATGAGCATGTTTACAGCCATTACTGTTACAAGAACAGTAACGCGATTTATTACGCCCTGGTTTAAAGAAAAAGGCAATTGGATGTTTTTGGGTCATAAAAAATAAACATGGATTATACAGATTTCAATAAAGGATTACACGGAACGGTCGGTGGAATCCGTTAAAATCAGTTTAAATCAATGTTATGAAAGTAAATTTTATTGGACATAGAAAAATTAATTTGTTCATGTCTGGCTCGCTTTTTATAATCGCAGTCGTCGCGTTGTTTGCGTTTGGCTTAAAACCCGGAAATGATTTTACCGGCGGTTCTTTGTTGGAAGTAAAATTTACTGAAGACGCGCCCGCGACAGAGCAAATCAAGATGATTTTAGCGCCATTGAATTTGGGCAATATGTCAGCGCAAACAGCTGGCGATGGCGGCGTGATTTTGAAAATGAAATTTATAAATGAAACAGAGCATCAGCAAGCGCTTGTAAAACTGCGTGAAAATTTTGAAAAAGGCGATATTAAAGTCCTTGAAGAAAGATTTGAGACAGTCGGTCCGGCCATTAGCACGCAATTGAGAACAAGGTCTTTGTATGCTTTGGTCGCGGTTTTAATCGCCATTATCGCTTATATCGCCTACTCCTTTCGTCGCGTGTCAAAACCGATCGCGTCTTGGAAGTATGGCGCTGTAGCTGTTGTAGCGCTTTTGCATGACGTTACAATCACTGCCGGTGTATTCGCTTTTCTTGGACACTACTTGGGTGTTGAAGTTGATGTGCCGTTTGTTGTTGCTCTTCTTGCCATTCTCGGTTATTCAGTCAACGACACAATCGTTGTTTTTGACCGTATCCGCGAAAACATCATCAGGCGCAGTTGCGATAATTTTGCTGACACAGTTAATCAGGCCATCAATGAAACATTTGCCCGCTCAATCAACACCACTGCGACAACGTTATTTACACTTTTCGCAATGTTCTTTTTTGGCGGTGACACAATCAAATGGTTCATTATGGCATTGCTCGTCGGTATTTTCCTCGGCGCTTATTCCTCCATATTCGTCGCTTCGCCATTACTTGTTGAGTGGAACAACTGGCAGAATCGCAAACGAGGTTAATTTACTGAAAAAACATAAATTTGACTCGCCTAATTGGCGGGTTTTTTTGTTTTATGGTATAATTACGGATATCAGGATAATCCGGATTTACGGATACTAAACACATCAGTAAATCTGGATTATCCGTAAATCCGTATCTTATATGTCTGAAACATTCATTCGTCACTTCATAGCAGTTATCGGCGCACTGATCGCTTTGGCGATTTTTCTTGGCGGTTATTTCTCCGGCCAAAACGGTTGGTGGTGGTCGTGTTTTGGCGTGGTGGTTGTGTATTTTATAGTGTATAAGTTGGTGCACACTTGAAATTATGGACCTCGGCTTATTATACATAGACCCAACGGCAGTCGTTGAATTCCTCGCCCGTCCAATGTGGAGCGTTTTTTCTGATTTGTTCGCGGTTGGCGGGTGGCTTATTTTTGTGTATATGCTTTTGTTCGCTAGCTTGATTTTGCTGGATTTTTATCAGAGCAACAAGTTTACAAGAAATTGGAAATGGGTTTTGTTAGCCATTGATATTCCGCCTCTAAACGTTCAAACGCCAATGGCGGTTGAACAAATGTTTAACCATTTGTCTGGCGCGTTTAAAAGTCCAGATTTATCAGAAAAATACAGAACTGGCTTTAAGCAAAGATTTTTCAGTTTTGAAATAATCAGCAT
>CAYSQU010000067.1:1587-4344 GCA_964433365.1 uncultured Gammaproteobacteria bacterium | reverse complement strand
TACTTTGATGTGTTTGGGTATCCGTTGACAAAAGAAGAGCTGTGGCGGTATTTATGCATTGATTACACAGATTTAAAATTTGATTACACGGATTTTGTGTTGCGACTTGGCGGTGTGCCAAACAAAGATGGTTTCTACTTCCTCCTTGGCAGAGAAGAGAATGTGGCAAAAAGACAAAGGGCTGTGAAGTGGTTTGAGCAAAAAATGAAAATCGCCAAACGGGCTGTAAAGAAAATTGGGTGGGTGCCGTTTTTGCGGGCGGTGTTTGTTTGCAATACTTTGGCTGGGCCTGGATTAAAAGAGGAAAGCGACATTGATGTGTTTATTATAACTCGCAAAGGCAGGATTTGGCTTGTTCGTTTTTTGGCGACACTTGTTTTGAAATTTTTTCGATTGCGGACGTTTAAGGACAAGACAAAAGACAGAGTGTGTTTGAGTTTTTATGTTACAGACGATAATCTCAATTTATCCAAAATCGCGCTTGATGAGGATGTATATTTAATGTATTGGCTTGCGCAACTGATTCCGATTTACGACCCGGATAATTTACACTCAAGCGTTCAGAGAGCGAATCAGTGGGTAGAAAAATATCTGCCAAACGCGTTTGTTCCGTACGAATTGTCAGAGCGATTGCGTGTGAGCAATGGAGCGGTCTCAAAATTTATTAAAAATTTGTTGGAAAAAATTTGGGGTTTAAAATATGGCGATTTGATGGAAAAACAGGCGTGCGAGGCGCAGAAGGCGCGTCTTAAGATGAATTATGGAAGCGCTCATAATGAGCGCGCTGGAATAATTGTGAGCGAGCAAATGCTCAAGTTTCATGAGAATGATAGAAGGGTGGAGTATCGGGATAAATGGAAAGAAACATACAAAAAATATGCCATTTGAAAAAATATTAAAATTTTTGATTGGATTATTTTTGTTTTTGCTCCCTTGGCAGACGATTTGGATTTTTAGAGAAGTGTTTGTCGGGGGGGTAAAAAGAGAGTATTTAACACTCGGTTTTTATGCTACCGAAGTGTTACTTTGGATTGTAATTATGATGTTTATAGCGTGGTATTGGAAAAATTACAAATTACAAATTACAAATTACAAATTTAGGATGACGAAGGACAGAGTATTTGTTTTATCAGTTTTATCTCTTATCTCTTATCTCTTATTATCTCTCATTTGGTCATCAGACAAGTCCCTCGCTTTACAACAATCTCTGCATATTTTAGAAGCATTTTTGTTATTCTTCATCCTGTGGCTCGGGCCATTGAAAAAAGAAGAGGCGATTAAGTGGCTGGTGTTGGGCAGTATTTTGCCGTGCGTTTTGGGTATATGGCAGTTTTTAGCGCAATCAACCTTTGCTTCAACTTGGCTCGGACTCGCGATTCATCCCGCGTGGCAGGGTGGGACATCGGTCGTGGCGAGCGAGACGATTGGACGATGGCTTCGCGCTTATGGGCCGTTTAGTCATCCGAATGTTTTTGGAGGGTACCTTGCGATTGTTTTGTTGTTATATTGTTCTATTGTTAAAGAGGAGAAAAGGTGGTTACAACTCATAACTTATAACTTACTACTTACAACTCTATTCTTCACTTTCAGCCGTTCGGCGTGGATCGTGGTGTTTATTGGTTTATTGGTTTATTGGTTTACTGTTAAAAATGAAAAAAAATGGTTACAACTTACTACTTACAACTTACTACTTACAATTTTTCTCGCCACCCTGTTTTTTCCACTCGTTCAGACGCGCCTCACTGGCAATTCAATCTCTGAGTCGCACTCAATCACTGACCGCGTCAGCGGATATTCAGACGCGTGGAAACTTTTTAAACAACATCCTGTGCTCGGGGTGGGGGCAGGGAATTATGCTATCGCTTTGTGGCACTCAGACAAGTGGCGTTCGGTTTGGGAAATACAGCCAGCGCATAACGCGGCGGTGTTGTTTGTTGTTGAGGGTGGGGTAATTGGTGTCGCGTTATTTGTGTTTGTCTTGATTAGTTTTGTAAAACTCATAATACAAACAACAAAACACAAATTTTACTATGGGTTATGTTGTTTGGGTTTTGTGTTTTTGGCACTTTTTGATCACTATCTCTACTCCTCTTACATCGGCCTAATGCTTTCATCTCTGTTTTTTGCCTTAATTTCGCGAAGAAACGGCGAAAACACAGTTAGTCCACAGTTAATCCACCGCGAGTCGTTTGACATCCCTTTTGCCGCGTGTCATAATACGCCTACCCGACTTCGCTAAAGCTACGCCGGGCAAGGCCCAAGAGCCCATTGTTGGCGCAGGCGCATAGTGCTCGTCATCGATTCTGTGTTACTGACAGGCATCATAGAATCATATATGCACGGCACATTGAGCTTGCTCCTACAGCGGGCTTTTATGTTGTGGATAACTTGACAAGGCGACCCCTTGACTTATTTTGTGAATTAGGTACAATGATATAGTAATTAGCACTCGTATATAAAGAGTGATAACTTAATTAAGAAACATATGAATATACGTCCATTGGGCGGGCGGGTGCTCGTCAAGCCAGTCAAGGAGGAAGAAGTAACCAAGTCAGGCATTGTTTTGCCAGACACAGTTGATAAAGAAAAAAAGATGGAGGGAGAAGTGTTAGCCGTCGGTCAGGGAAAAATTTTGGACAATGGCGAACGCGCGAAAATGGAGGTCAAGGTCGGCGACAAGGTGCTGTTTGAAAAATGGGGTGGAGAAGAAGTGAAGATGGATGGAGTGGAGTATAAGATTGTTGACAGTGAGAAAAT
>CAYSQU010000067.1:0-1487 GCA_964433365.1 uncultured Gammaproteobacteria bacterium | reverse complement strand
GATGACGCGCGTCAGGCGCTCATCCGAGGCGTAGATATTTTAGCCAATACAGTCAAAGTAACATTGGGTCCAAAAGGCCGTAATGTTGTGTTAGATAAAGGTTATGGCGCTCCGACAATTACCAAAGACGGCGTGTCTGTTGCCAAAGAAATTGAAGTGGAAGATAAATTTGAAAATGTTGGTGTTGAATTGGTAAAGGAAGTTGCCAGCAAGACAAATGCTGATGTCGGCGACGGCACCACGACTGCAACCGTTCTCGCGCAAGCAATTGTCAAAGAGGGCTTGCGTCACGTCACAGCTGGTGTGAATGCAGTCGCGTTGAATCGCGGTTTGCACAAGGCGACCGAGGCAGTTGTTAATGAATTGTTAAAGAAAATTTCAAAGAAAGTTGAATCAGACGAAATCGCCAATGTGGCTGCTATTTCCGCGAATGACCAAGAAATCGGCAAGAAAATCGCCGAGGCCATGAAAGAAGTTGGCAATGACGGCGTTATCACAGTTGAGGAATCACAATCGTTTGGCATGGAAATAGAGACAGTGAAAGGCATGCGTTTTGATAAGGGCTATGTTTCTCCATACATGGTAACTAACCCAGACAGAATGGAAGCAGAATACGAAGATCCATATATATTAATTACTGACAAAAAGGTGTCTTCTGTAGAAGAGATTTTGCCTTTACTTGAGAAGGTTGCTCAAAGTGGAAAGAAAGAGTTGGTGATTATTGCCGAAGAAGTAGAGGGTCAGGCGCTCGCGACATTTGTTGTTAATAAACTTCGCGGAACATTCAATGTACTCGCAGTCAAGGCCCCTGGTTTTGGCGACAGACGCAAAGAAATGTTGCAAGATATTGCCGTCTTAACCGGCGGAAAAGTTATTACTGAAGAAGTTGGTTTGAAATTGGAAAATACTGTGTTAGAGGACTTGGGCAGGGCGCGCAAAATCGTCGCGACTAAAGAAGACACAACTATTGTGGAAGGCAAAGGCGATGAAAAATTAGTGAAAGAGCGCGTGGCGCAAATTAGAAAGTTGATTGAACAAACTGACTCTGATTTTGATAAAGAAAAAATGCAAGAACGTTTGGCCAAGCTCGCCGGCGGCGTGGCTATAATCAAAGTTGGCGCGGCCACAGAAACAGAGATGAAAGAAATAAAACACAGAATTGAAGACGCTGTTGGCGCCACAAAAGCGGCAGTTGAAGAAGGTGTTGTGCCGGGCGGTGGAGTAGCTCTCATCCGCGCTATTAAAGCATTGGACGGACTTAATTTGCCAGATGAAGAAATGGTGGCAGTCAGCATCTTAAAGCGCGCTTTGGAAGAACCAATTCGCATTATTGCGGAAAATGCCGGTTTTGATGGCGCAGTCGTCGTCAGCGAAGTAAAAAAGCACGAAGGCAACTTTGGCTTTAACGCGCAAACAGGTAATTATGAAGATATGGTTTCTGCCGGTATTATTGACCCAACAAAAGTCACTCGTTCAGCTCTTCAAAA
>CAYSQU010000066.1:0-4429 GCA_964433365.1 uncultured Gammaproteobacteria bacterium | reverse complement strand
TTTTCATTGCCTTTTGGCGTAAATTCAGCTAACAAATGCAGAGCGTTTTGTCCGCGGGTTGTGGTTACTATGATATGAATGGTGTTATCTGTTTGGTGTTCGTGCAAAAGCGCGATTATTTTGGCTTCGGGCGAGCTGGCAATTAGTTCGTCAATAATTTCGTAAAGTTCGTGTTCTTCGGCGCCGGCGCGGGTGAAGTCATCGCGTGTGATACTTGTCCAAACAAGTCCAATTGATTTATCATATTGCAAATGAGAAAGCGCCTGACCCCAAAGTTTCAAAGTTGAGATAGCGCGAGTGCGATAGAGATTTTGCACAATGTGGTCGCGGTTAGCGCCAAGATGCATCAGGCGGCTTGCGATTGTCAGCGTGTTTGGTTTGGTGCTGTCGGTCTTGAAACTATTTGTTTTGGTAATCATTCCCGCAAGCAAGGCAGTGGCGATATCAGCGTCAATCGCCTCCGTCTGCCATTTTTGCATTAAGTCAAAAATTACTTCGGCTGTAGAAGAAGCAGTGGTGTCAACCAAATTGATTTGGCCAAAGCGTTCGTTTGCGGGATTATGGTCAATATTAATAATTGGTTTTTTATAAAAAAGCTCGGTATTGCTGTCATAGATTTTACCGAGCGTTTCCAGGTCAGGCGTGTCTAATACAAAAATAATATCATACTTGAAGTCGGACTGCGCTGTGCGGATATCTTCGCGTGTCAAAAAGCCCTGTTTGGGCGTGATAAACACGCGGAGTTTTTCTTCTTTTAAATCATAACTCAATTCCCGCAAGCCGGTTTTTTCAGTGTCAATCGTGATAACAAATTTTTGCAAATAAGAAAAGCCGTTCTGGATTTTTTCCGCATTTTTCAAGAATTTCATTTGTTTTGGCAAAACAAAATCATCAGAAACAATATCAACGAGTTTTCCTTGTTTTTCCAAAAAACCACACAAAGCCATAGCAGAGCCAATCGCGTCGCCCTTGCCGTCTTTGCCAAACACAATCAAAACATTTTTCTTGTCTTCAAGCAGTTTTTTTAATTGTTCAATTTCATTCAACATAAATTACGTACGAACCACGAAAAGAGTACCCGCCCGCCTCGCAAGCGAGAGCGTTGCGGGCAGGCGAAATTACGAAAATTGTCAGTGAATGAACTACTCGCGTAATTCACTCAATTGGCCCCTCCTTTTCCTCCTTTGTTGGGGCCTTTTGCGGGTTACTTTCTGCGGCCCCTTGGCGACGGCCTTGGATTGGGACAACATCCGATCCCCTCCTTGCCGATAAGAAACAGAAATAACCACCGCACAAAGTACCACAACTCGCGCATAACAACCACCTCCTTAGTATAATAGAGAGCGACATTTTATTATACCAGAGGGCCGAATTATTGTCAACAAAGCCAAGATGAATAAACTGTTGACAAAAATTTAGCTTAATTTGGCGGTTTATTGCATTTTTTAGAGTTTTATTGTAAAATACAGAAGATAATCCGAATCTACTAATCCAATCCGAATCTACGAATATCCTAATACTACAAATATTCGTAACATTCGGAAATTTGTAGATTAGGATAAAAATTTGTAGATTAGGATTATGAAAGAACTACCAAAATCCTACGAACCGTGCCTCTATGAGGACAAAATATACAAACTCTGGGAAGAGTCAGGTTTTTTTAACCCCGATGTTTGTGTTGAAAAAGGCGTTACAAAGAAAAACGCCAAGCCGTTTACGATTGTTTTGCCTCCACCGAACGCGACCGGCTCTTTGCACATTGGCCATGCCATGATGCTCGCGATTGAGGACGTAATGATTCGCTATCACAGAATGAAAGGCGATAAGGCGTTCTGGATTCCGGGTACGGACCACGCGGCAATTGCCACAAACGCGATTGTGGAAAAGCAATTAGCAAAAGAAGGCAAAACAAAACAGGACTTAGGACGCGAGCCGTATGTGCGAATGGTGAAAGATTTTATTCAAAACTCACAAGATAACATAAGAAAACAGGTGCGCAAAATGGGCGCGAGTTTGGACTGGAGTCGAGAGGCATATACTTGGGACGAAGAGCGCAATTTGGCGGTCCGAACAATGTTTAAAAAAATGTATGATGATGGGTTGATTTATCGCGGTTATAGAATTGTGAACTGGTGCCCGCATTGCCACTCAACGCTCGCTGATGATGAGGTAATATATAAAGAACAAAAAACAAAGTTTTATTATTTTAAGTTTGGCCCAGTAATTATTGGCACTGCCCGGCCAGAGACAAAATTTTTGGATAAAACAATTATTGTTCACCCAGATGACCACAGATACAAGGATATTGTTGGCAAAGAGTTTGATATGGAATGGATTGACGGGCGTATTAAGTGTAACGTGGTTGCTGATGCGGTTTCTGATCCAGAGTTTGGCACAGGAGCGATGACTATTACTCCGGCGCATAGTTTTGAGGATTATGAATTGGCTAAAAAATATAATTTACCAATAGTGCAGATTATTGATGAGGATGGGAATTTTACTAAAGTAACTGGGAAGTTCGCTGGTAAGAACGCCCATGAGTCAAGGGAAGCCATTGTAAAAATTTTGGCTGACAAAGGTTTGGTCGATCATGTTGATGAAAATTACACGCATAATTTATCAATTTGTTATCGTTGTAAAAATGCGGTTGAGCCTTTGCCATCCAAACAATGGTTCGTGGATGTAAATAAAAAGTTTAAGATTAAGGATTCAAGATTAAAGAATATAAAAAACGGCCAATCAGTTACCTTGAAAGAATTGATGCAAAGCGCGGTTAAGTCCGGTGAGATTGAAATAATTCCTGAAAGATTTGATAAGACATATTTTCATTGGATTGATAATCTGCGCGACTGGTGTATCTCGCGGCAGATTTGGGTCGGGCATCAGATTCCGGTTTGGTACAAAGGTGATGAGATTTATTCTGGTATCAATCCACCCGCTGAGGAGGGTTGGTCGCAAGACCCAGACAACTTAGACACATGGTTTAGTTCTGGCCTCTGGACGTTTTCAACGCTCGGCTGGCCAAACAAGACAAAGGATTTAGAGATCTATCACCCAACGGCCGTTTTGGAAACAATGTTTGACATTCTTTTTTTCTGGGTGGCGAGGATGATAATGATGTCCACTTACGCTTTGGGAGAAATACCATTTGAAAAAGTATATTTGCACGCGCGTGTGTTGGATAAGGATGGAGAGAAGATGAGCAAATCAAAGCCAGAGACAATGATTGACCCATTGGATGTGTGCAAAAAATATGGAACTGACGCGGTGCGCTTGTCGCTTTTGATTGGCGTGGCTCCAGGCACCGACATGAGGATGTCAACTGAAAAAATTGAGGGTTTTAGAAATTTCGCGAATAAGTTGTGGAATATCGCCCGTTTTGTATTAACACAGATTGAAAACACAGATAAAAACAAAACACAGATCACAGATCACAGATTATTGACGCTGTCCGATAAATGGATACTCAATCGCCTCAACGAGACAATAAAGATAGTGACAGAAAATATAGAGAAGTTCAATTTTTCTTCTGCCGGTGAAGTGTTGCGTGATTTCACATGGGGTGAATTGGCTGATTGGTATCTTGAGATTGCGAAGATTGAAGGGGGAAAAGACGAAATATTAAATTATATTTTGGAAACAATTTTGAAGCTTTGGCATCCGTTTATGCCGTTTGTGACGGAGGCGATTTGGCGAGAATGCAAAATGCAAAATGCAAAATGCAAAATGTTGTTGATTTGTGAGTGGCCACAGGTCATCCCCCTAAAAAAGGGGGAGACAGAGGGGGTGTTGGAAGGGTTTGGTTTGATCCGCGACATCATCACCGGCATCCGCTCGCTTCGCGCGGATTATA
This sequence comes from uncultured Gammaproteobacteria bacterium, assembly GCA_964433365.1. GTDB lineage: Bacteria > Patescibacteriota > Patescibacteriia > Magasanikbacterales > UBA922 > CAYSQU01. The sequence continues at coordinate 576 of CAYSQU010000066.1, read as the reverse complement.
AGATTGATCCGGTGAAGAAATTGAAAGTGGTGATTAGCGCGGGGAAGAAAGAGAAGTTGATTAAAGAAAATGTGAGTGTGATAGTCGGGTTGGCGAGGTTGGAATCGTTGGAGTACGGGCGAAAGCCCGTTGGTTCTGTTGGCTTTGTTGTGGGTGAAGTAGAAGTATTTGTGGATTTAAGCGGAGTTGTTGATTTGGAAAAAGAGAAGGCAAGATTGAAGGGCGAGATTGAAAACCTGGAAAAATATCTCAAGGGCTTGGAGATGAAATTTGGCAGTGAAAGCTTTATTAAAAACGCGCCAAAAGAAGTTGTTGAGAAAGAAAAAGCGAAAATGATTGATGCAAAAGAAAAATTAGAAAAATTAAAAACATTGATTACACAGATTTGAAATGGATTTTACCGATCCGTGTAATCTTTCATAAATCAGTTTAAATCAATGCTATGAAAATAAACACTGACGCGAAGAAAATTGAGGAATTATTAAGTCGTGGGGTAGAAGAAGTTATTGATAAAGAAAATCTCCGCAAAAAGTTGTCGAGCGGGAAGAAATTGCGCGTTAAGTTGGGGATTGATCC
>CAYSQU010000065.1:1477-4446 GCA_964433365.1 uncultured Gammaproteobacteria bacterium | reverse complement strand
TGCGGCGCTCAAAAACCACAGAAAGGCGATAAATAAATTAATTTGCGAAATCATAGATAAGATGCGAATCTACAAATGAAATGCGAATATGGCGAATTAAGTGAATTGTTTGATGATTTTTAAAAGATTTTCTGGTTGTTGGAAATGTAGACCATGGCGACCCATTGGTATAATTTCAAGTTTTGCGTTTGGGATTAGTTTGACGGCTTTTTTTGAATCTTTTAAGGGCACATATTTATCCAAAGTGCCTTGAATCATCAGTGTGGGCATTGAGATTTTTGGCAAAAATTGAGTTAAGTCCTGTCTGATTATTTTTTTAAATATCTCACGTTTAATACCAGATGTGCTATTATAATCTGGTGAATCGGCCGTTTTATACAATAACTTTTTCGCCCATACATCAAATTTTTCTATATAAGGCAATTTGAAAATGAGTTTGCCAACTTTCGCGGCTACGCCAAACAACAATCTACGCAATCCACGTCTTTGTCTGAATAGCGCTGGCGCGAAGAGAATCAGTTTATCAATCATCTCCGGATTCTGTGAAGCAAAGTACGCGGCGACTTGCCCGCCGAAGGAGTGAGCGAGTAATGATATTGGATATTTAATATTTGATATTTTTGATTTGACAAAGTTTGAATACTCCTCTACTCCCCAAATCTCGTTCGGACATGGTTCGTCGCCGAAACAGGGCAGGTTGATGACTTGGACGTCAAAATCGCGTTTTGCTAAATCAGTGAACGCCTTCCATGTTTCTTTTGTTCCGCCCCAGCCTGGGAGGATGATCAACGTCTGTTTCATAATTAGATTGCTTCGTCGGCAAAGGCCTCCTCGCAATGACAGGCCATTATTTCAATATTTTTTTACCAACAAACTTCCTCAACACCTTTGGCACTTCAACACTGCCGTCTTTTAGTTGAAATTGCTCTAAAATTGCCGGCACGATACGGCTGGTGGCAAGGCCTGATGCGTTAAGTGTGTGGACAAATTCGTTTTTGTTCATTGTTTTGTTTTTGAATTTGGTATTGCCTCGTCTGGCTTGATAGTCCAACGCGTTGGAAACACTGCTTACTTCCTTGTAAATTTTCATGCTTGGAATCCACACCTCAATATCGCATGTTTTAGCCATGGCTGACGAACAATCCCCTGCCGCGAGTTGTGATGTCTGGTAGTGCAGTCCGAGACCTTCAACCAATTTTTCCGCGTTGCGCAAAAGTTCAGCAAACGCTTTCCAAGAGTTTTCCGGCTTGGTAAATTGAAACATCTCAATTTTATTAAATTGATGTCCGCGCACCATCCCCCGCTCTTCTTTGCGGTATGCCCCGGCCTCTCTGCGGAAACAGGTTGAGTAGGCGAAATATTTAATTGGCAATTTTTCCTCTTCAAGAATTTCATCGCGGTGATAATTGCCTATCATCATTTCCGATGTGGCGTTTAAACATGTCTTATCTTGCGTCCAAAATAAATCCTCGCGGAATTTTGGCAAATGGCCTGATGTGTAGGCCGATTGTTCACTCAGTAAATATGGCGGGATGAGGAATGTGTATTTATTTTTGCGGTGAAATTCAATAAAATAATTCAACAATGCCCACTCCAAAAGCGCGCCATCTCCGCGGTAAACCCAAAAGCCATTGCCGGACATTTTGACTCCGCGTTCATAATCAACAATGTCAAGTGAAGTGGCGAGTTCAACATGGTCTTTTGGCGTGAATTTGAAATTCGGTTTTTTTCCAAATGTTTTAATTACTCTGTTGTTTTCTTTTCCGCCGGCGATGACATCATCAGCTGTGATATTTGGCAGTTCGGAGAGCAGAGTTTTTAATTCGTCTTCCGTCAGGCGCAATTCGCCTTCTAATTTTTTTGCCTCTTCACCTTGCGTTTTCATTCGCGCGATTATTTCCGGAGTTGGTTTTGTCTTGGAGACGCTATTTTTTTCCGCGCGCAGATTCTCCAATTTATTCAAAGTTTCTTTGCGTCTGTCATCCAGCGCGATTATTTTTTCCAAGTCAAATTTGGCATCTTGCGCGCGTTTGAGGAGGTTTTGCTTGATTTCGTCGGTTTTTGTACGGATGAGGTTGATGTTGAGCATAGTGAAAATGTTAAAATTGTTCTACTGTTGAAATTGTTACATTTCCCTCCCCTCGCAGGGGAGGGCGACCTGCCCGCAGGCAGGCGGGGGGAGAGGTGTGGTCAAACTTTACTTTGACAAGTGGCTCCTGTATTTTTTGTTCAATTCACCAGACAGACCTCACCCTCGCCCTCTCCTGCGAGGAGAGGGGAAATTGGCTAAATCATCCTCTCAATATATTTTTTAATTTTATGCGTTTTGAGCCGTTTGGGTTGGTATTCGCTGAGTCGGACGATAGAGGTGTTTAGGCCGGCGCGGGTGATGGCATTGGCTAACTTATCAACATAGGTTTTTTGGTCATAGCCAAGAGCGATTACATCTGGTTTTTCTTTTTCAATTATTTTATATACATCGGTTTTATCTCCCAAACATGCCTTGTCAATTAAATCTATGTGTGAGACAAAATCCAAACGTTCTTTTTCATCGTGCATTGGCCCAATGCCTTTCACTTTTTCCACATTAACGTCTCTGGCGACCACGGCGATTAAGTAATCACCGTATTCGCGCGCTTGCTTGAACATGTGAATATGCCCGCCATGTATAATGTCAAATGTGCCAAAAATCATTACTTTCTTCATAGCATTGATTTCACAGATTAATCTATGTTTGGTTTCATAAGCGGGAAAGCGACGCACTCGCGAATTGGTTTATTGGCGAGGAAAGAAAATAGGCGGACGGAGAAACCAAAACCGCATGTAGGTGGCATGCCGTGTTCAAGCGCCTCAACGAAGTCCTTGTCATGCATCTGTGCTTCCGTGTCCCCTGCTTCGCGCATTTTGGCTTGCTCTTGAAAACGCCCTGCTTGGTCAATAGGGTCGTTCAACTCGGAATAACCATTACC
>CAYSQU010000065.1:0-1377 GCA_964433365.1 uncultured Gammaproteobacteria bacterium | reverse complement strand
CAGTTTTTTCTTTGATTGTTTTCGTGTAATCAATTTTTTCCCATTTTTTGCTTAAATCAATCTCGCCATAGTCGCCAATAGTGAATTTGAGCGCCCCAAATGTTTCTTTAGCAATATATTTAACTAATTTTTCCACTAATTCCATCCCCATTTCATAATCAGCGTAAGCCCAATAAAATTCCATTTGAGTGTAATCCTGCAAATGTTCTCGGCTCATGCCTTCGTTTCTAAATTGGCGGCCGATTTCAAATGTTTTTTCAAATCCGCCCACTATCAAGCGTTTTTGCCACAACTCGCCCATTGAAATGCGAAGATAAACGTCCATGTCTAACGCGTTGTGATGCGTAACAAACGGCGTTGCGTCTGCTCCGCCAGTCGCGGTTTCCAAAACAGGCGTTTCAACTTCCAAAAAGTTTTCTTTGAGCAAAAACTCGCGCGTGGATTGCCAAAACTTGCTTGCTTTGCGGAAAAGTTCGCGTGTTTCTGGCTCTAAAATCATTTCCAAATATCTTTTGCGTAATCGCAACTCCTCGTCTTGCACGCCATGAAATTTGTCGCCAAGAGGCAAAAGCGCCTTTGTTAAAAGTGTCCATTTTTTTACTAAGACAGAAGGTTCGCCTTTGTGCGTTACAAATCTTTCGCCTTCAATAGAGATGATGTCGCCAATGTCGGTTTTTTTGATAAATAATTTGTAACTTTCTTTGTCTAAGTCACCGTCTTTAAGCGCGATTTGCATTTTTCCCGACTCATCTTGCAAATGACAAAAAGTCAGCTTGCCCATTTCGCGCTTGGTCATTATTCGTCCGGCAACCTGCAATTTAGTTCCCTCTTTCGCGTCTAACGCTTGTTGGAGGGTATGTTTTTTAATTGACTTTGCTGGATATGGATTGATGTCAAGTTGGCGCAATTCAGATAGTTTTTTTAGTCGGGTTTCGCGTTCGTCGTTGATGTTTGGCATAGTGAAATAGTTAATGCGAGGGAAGTTATGGAGATATTATAGCAGGTATTGACAATGTGGTCAAAGTGTGATTTTCGTTTTGTCCCGTTAGGGACAATTGTTCGTTAGGCAGGCAGTTTACTGCCTGCAAAAAATGTTAAAAATAAAATAGTCCCGTAGGGACGACTGGCAAGTTTTCAGCCGTCCCTAACGGGACTTATGTTTGAAAAATGTTATCTGTACAGGCGCTAAAGCGCCTGCCTAACGAACATTCGCCCCGATGGGGCTTTGGGCCAGACCTCTCCCTCCCCCTCTCCTCTGCGGAGGCGAGGGAAAATATTACTTTATCTCCACAATTTTATACTCCATTTCCCCTTTCGGCAATCTCGCTTTGACTTTGTCCCCTTCTTTCTTCCCCAAAAACGCCGAGCCGAGGGGTG
>CAYSQU010000064.1:0-4557 GCA_964433365.1 uncultured Gammaproteobacteria bacterium | reverse complement strand
GAAGCCAAGCATGTCTAATTGTTTTTTGAATGTCTTGATATTTTTCGTTGTGGCGACCGACGGATGCACCTTATTTTTAAGCGCGTAATTTTCCGCCGGCAAACCAAAAGCGTCCCAACCCATTGGGTGAAGCACGTTATAGCCCTGCATCATTTTCATACGCGACACAACGTCCGTTGCAATATATCCCTTTGGATGCCCGACATGAAGCCCCGCGCCGGACGGATACGGAAACATGTCCAAGATATACTGCTTGGGTTTGTTCGCGTCTTCACTGGCTTTGAATACTTTTTTATCTTTCCAAAACTTTTGCCACTTTTTTTCTATGGCTTTATGATTATATTTGTGCATAAAAAACAAAAATAGATTATGTATCTATTTTATACCAAAACACCCAAAAAAACAAGAGACGAGGCATTGCCTCGTCTCTACGTAAATTTCTGTTTAATTTCTTTACAATTTCTTAATTTCTCTATTACTTAATTACTGTCTTATTTGCAACCCTCTCTATCGCCTTCACAAACGCTCCCTCCCGCAAAGTAACACCATACTTCTCCGCTGTATCCCACACTTCGTTAAACGCATTAACCATCATTGGCTCTAATTTGGCAAGTACTTGCTCCTCGGTCCAGCGCTCGCCTTTGTTATTTTGTTCCCATTCAAAACAAGACACAGTCACACCGCCGGCATTGGCGAGAACATCTGGGACAACTATAATCCCCCGCTCTTTCAACAATTCATCAGCTTCAGGGGTGGTTGGACCATTGGCCATTTCCACAATATATTTTGCTTTAACGCGACCAACATTTTCTTTTGTAATTTGATTTTCAAGCGCGGCTGGAACCAAAATATCAACCGGCAATTCCAATAAGTCCTCATTTGACACATGTTTGCATGGACCGTCTTTTGGCATTTCTTCCAAAGCGCACACACCGCCAAGACAATAACAACCAAGCATTCCGCCGGCTTTTTTAATCTCCTCGGCTTTATCCGGGTCAACGCCATCTTGATTATACACACCGCCTTTAGAATCGCTTAACGCGACAATTTTGTAACCGTCTTTTGCCAATAATTTTGCCATATAACCACCGACATTGCCCATACCCTGCACCGCGACTGTCGTCTCTGTTGGTTTAAGACCTTTTTTCTTGGCCAACTCGCGTACGCAATAAACACCGCCTTGCGCTGTTGCTTTTTCTCGGCCTTCTGAACCGCCATCCGCGATTGCTTTGCCTGTTATAACACCCGGGTCTTTCTTGCCAATTAATTTTTCAAATTCATCGCGCATCCAGCCCATTATAGTTGGGTTTGTATAAACATCAGGCGCTGGCACATCTTTGTCTGAACCAATTTCACGCCAAATTTTTTGAATATACCCGCGAGACATTCGCTCCAACTCGCCCGGTGATAATTCCTTTGGATTAACTATAATTCCGCCCTTGCTTCCACCCATGGGAATATTTACGGTCGCGCATTTAATTGTCATCCAAAAAGAAAGCGCTTTAACTTCGTCAAGCGTCACATTCCAATGATAGCGAATTCCGCCTTTGTAAGGCCCAAGCGCGTTATTGTATTGCGAACGATATCCGGTAAATATCTTTACCTCGCCATTGTCCATTTTGACCGGAATTGAGACAGTGAGCACGCGGTCCGGCTGTTTCAAAATTTCGTAGATGTTTTTATCTAAATTCATTATCTTTGCCGCCTTGTCTAACTGCGACATCGCGTTTAAAAACGGATTTGACATATTTTTTTAGTATTATCTGCTCGAATCTGTTTAAATCTGTTAAAATCTGCTGTTTCAATTGGCGATTAACAACAGATTAAGGCAGATAGAAGCAGATTTGAGCAGAGTAATTATAAATATCTATTAATCATCTCTTTCAACTTCTCCTTCGTCACGCCACCGATCATTTGGTCAACAACTTGTCCTCCCTTAAAAACCAAAAACGTCGGGATGCTCATCACTTTGTGTTGGCCGGAAATTGTTTGATTTTCATCAACGTTCATTTTGCCGATTTTGACATTTTTGCCGGCAAATTCATTTGCCAATTCTTCTATGATTGGCCCCATCATCTGACAAGGACCGCACCATGGCGCCCAAAAGTCCACCAAGACCGCTTTGTCTGACTGCAAGACCTCGCTTTGGAAGTTCGCGTCAGTAAATTGTTGCTCTGACATAAATTATGTGTTAAAAACAATTTTTCTTGCTTTTATATCCTCTGTGTAAAACTCAAGCATATCACCAACCTCAATCTTCACTTTTCCCTCAAACCGCAAGCCGCATTCGGTGCCTTCAACCGCCTCTTTGACCTCTTGAGGACCAACCTTGCACTGCGCTATCTTGCCATTTCCCATATCAACATCTTCTCGGCGAACGCGCGCGAGGGTGTTGATTTTTACTTTGCCTTCTGTGACTTTGCCGCCGACAATCATTGCATTTTTATCCGTGCGGAAAATTGCCAACACTTTTACTTTGCCAATTTCAGTAACAGTTTTTTCAGCCAATAACATTTTTTCCAATTCTGCTTTTACCCAATTAAACATATCATAAATAACGTCATAGCGAGTAAATGGCAGTTCTTTTTCGCGAATCAAGACAACGGCGCTTGGTGTGGGATTGACTTTGAAACCAAAAATATGGGCTCCCGCGGCTTCTGCCTTATTTACATCATCTTCAGTAATAAATCCCAGACCTTTGCCTATTACCGCGACAGCCACCTCATCATGGCGGAATTTTTCCAAAGTTCCGATGATGGCTTCCAAAGAGCCAAGCACATCCGCTTTAATCAATAAATTAAGAATCTTCTTTTTTTTGTCCTCATCAACGTCTTCATTGCCTGATATCACTGACTGTCGCTCTGCGCCGGTCTGGCGCAATTTCTTTTCTTTAACATTAATTTTTTCCGATGAACTTGCCTTGCTAACGTCAAGAATATCGCCAACTTCCGGCGCTACTTTGAAACCAATAATTTGCACAGGAACCGAAGGTCCCGCATCATCAATTGCTTTTCCAACGTAGTCCTTCATTGCGCGCACCTTGCCATAAATCTCTCCATTAACAACCAACGCGTCATTGCGATGTAAAGTTCCTTGTTGTACCAAAATAGTCGCGACAGGACCAGTTCCCTTGTCCACATGCGACTCAATGATAGTGCCAATGGCTGGAATAGACGGGTCGGCCTGAATTTTTTCCGCGTTCATGTCGGCAACCAACAAAAGCACGTCTAACAATTTATCAATATGCAATTTTTGCTTGGCGGAAATTTCAACCATTGGAACATCGCCACCCCATTCTTCGCACTGGATTCCCCGTTGTGACAAATCCGCGCGCACCCGTTGCGGGTCAGCGCCCTCCTTATCAATTTTGTTTATCGCGACAACAAATGGAAGTTTGGCAGCTTTAATAATCTTAATAACTTCTTCTGTTTGCGGTTTCACGCCATCATCAGCCGCGACTAACATAATGGCAATATCAGCGATTTTAGCGCCCCTGCTTCTCATTACTGTAAATGCCTCGTGGCCTGGAGTGTCAATGAAAGTCAATTTTCGCTCTTGGCTTGTTTTTGTGTCCTTCCAAACGGTTTGATAAGCGCCAATATGCTGTGTGATTCCACCCGACTCTGTGTCAATAACATTGGTGTGGCGAATGGCGTCTAATAATTTTGTTTTGCCATGGTCAACGTGGCCCATAACGACGAACACTGGTGGACGGCTTTCTTTATTTTTCGCGGATTCCATTGCCAACTCCAATGCCTCGCTTTTCACAACATCTTCCGCTTTTTCCGCAACGCCGGACTCTTCTCTTTCAACATCAAAACCAAGCTCTCCGCCAATAATCGCGGCTGTGTCATAATCAATATTTTGATTTTGGTTGGCAAGAATGCCGTTTTTCATCAATTCAGTGATAATCTGCGTGACGCTCATGCCAAGCTTTTCCGCGAACGCGCGCACAGTAATTACATTTGGCAAAACAACTTTGTGCCCGCTTGCTTTGCGCAGTTCTTTTTCTTTTAATTTCTGCTCTTCCGCTTCTTTTCTTTTTTTCTCATCCAAATCGCGCTTGATAAAGCGCCACCGCCGAGTAATTTGGTCAGCGACTTTATTGTCAACTTTAATCGCCCGCGCGCCAATATCAAAACCATACTTGGGTAAAATTTCAAGCATGTCCTTGGTGTTGATTCTCAATTGTCGCGCGAGTTCAGTAACATTCATAAGTAATTTTGATTATACTATATTAAGACATGGCTGTCAATTTGCCCACTCTGCCAACTATTTTTCTACCAACAGCAAGAATTCCAATCGCGGCTAATGGGACTAAAAACATCAACATAGCTTGAAAAGAAGTTAGCGCGGACAAATGAAAAACACCGCGCAAAGGAGAGAACGCAAAAATCGCGAACAAAGCAATTAGCGTGAAAAATGGAATCAACAAAAGCAGTAAATTGCTTTTCACCTGCTGCCACTCGCGCATCATTAAAATGAGAAAGGCCTGCGCCGCGATTAAAGATCCAAAAGCCAAACTTCGCCCCAAATCAATTTGATTATTCATTATCG
>CAYSQU010000063.1:0-4586 GCA_964433365.1 uncultured Gammaproteobacteria bacterium | reverse complement strand
CTGGCATGGGTCTTGACAAAACTCTGATTTTGTGGTATAATACTTTGAATTCCCTGACCGTATGGTTATGGGTGGTCCCGATGTATTTCGGGATAACGGTGTTTGGCGACTGCACCATTTTGGTCGCTTTGTTCTTTGGGAGGTTCCGGATGGCAACTCACAATCACATCTTTCTTCCGACCAACAATCGGAACGATCTTTCCCTGACACGATGTCAGCGTCCGCGCAGGTGGCGAAAACCAAACCTGCGAAATCAAAAAACCCCGATTAAATCGGGGTTTTTCCGTACTTTCGTAGTTTTCGTATTTTGTAGATTCGCATTCATTCGTAGATTCGCATCATCCAATTTAACTCGGGCAAAAACACATTATCCCGGCGATTCTGGCCTGCTTGATGGCGCGGGCGACTTTGCGCTGGTGGAACGCGCACAAGCCACTGCGGCGGCGAGGAGCAATTTTGAAGTAAGATGAAGTAAATTTACGCAATGTTTGCGCGTCTTTGTAGTCAACTTCTTTTTTGTTGTTAGCGCAATACACGCAAACTTTTATCTCTGTTGATTTGGTTGTTTTTCGGTTAGAATTATTTTTGTACATACTTAAAATGGAATATCTTCAACTTTAATTTCTTCTTCAACGACCTCGCTTGGCATTGGTGGAACTTCCGTGGACGCGGCGCGCGCAGGTTGAGATGACGCGGTTCCTCGCGGACCGTCTAACATGATTAAATTATCAACAACAATCTCGGTACGGTAGTGTTTTACATTATCTTCCTTGCCAACCCAGTTGCGCGTTTCCAAGCGTCCCTCTAAATATACCTTCCTGCCCTTGCTTAAATACTGCGCGGCAATGTCTGCTAACTTTCCCCAGATAACGCAATTATGAAATTCGGTTTTTTCCTGCTTGTTCCCGCCTGCATCAACCCATACTCGCCCTGTTGCAACGCCCATATTTACAACTGTCTTGCCGGTTGGCGTTGTCTTCACTTCCGGATCGCGAGTCAGTCGACCCAATAATGTAGCGCGATTGAGATCCATATTATTTATGATTAAATATTAAACACTTCCAAGGTCAATATCCAAAATCTCATCCAACTTCTTATCAATCTCTTCCAAACTAATCTTTTTGCTTTCTACTTTTTTGACTGGGACGGAAACAGGCGCTGAAACAGGCGCTTGAACGGCAACTTGCTCTTCTGGCGCTGTTTGGGTCGCGACAACTTCCGCTTCTACAGGAGTTGAAATAACAGTTGATTGAGTTGGGGCGTTATAAACAACTGGGTCAACACGCTCGCCATAAGCAGGCGATGATTGGATTATTTCGCCGAAATCAATCCTTCTAATTGTCTGTTTCTTTGGGTCATGCTTTTGCAAAATCGCGCGCAAAAGCTCTGGCATCACCTTTAATTCTTTTTGCACCTGAACCGCGTCTTTTGGCTCGGCCTTAAAAAAAGCCAAATAAAAATAGCCATAACGAATATGGTTAATCGAATAGGCCAAACGTTTCTTGTCCATGGCTTCCAAAGAATACCCTGTGCCATTGTTTTTCTCTATAATTCCCTTTACTTTCTCTACTGTTGGGGTCGTCTCCTCGTCAGACAAAGTGCCTGGCAATACAAACAACAATTCGTAATTTTGCATAAATAATTTGAATATAATTTGTCTGTTTTCCCTCTCTTAGGCCGCATCGACCGCGGACCGAAAACAGGCGCTGAATTGGCTATAATATAACACAAGTATGCAAATGTGTCAAATATCTCAAATTAACTTCTATCCTTTGCTTCCAGCTTTTTAATTGATGGATTATTTACCAAGGCCTTCATCTGTGAAATTGCGATTTGGTTTAATTTGATCAATCTCTCTGATAGCACCGGTTTTTTCTATCCACTTTTGGGGAGAAAGTACAAAAGAATTTGCGCCAGCTTCATTTTTAAAGGCATCGAATTCGACCCCTTTGAAATTGGGATTGTTAATTTGTTCCCAAATACCCAAAAATTCTATCGTGCCGCGATTTCGCATCCAATTTTTAACAACGTCTTTTGGCTCATCTGCGTTTTTATACCTTGCCATGTCAGTCAGCGAAATGTAATCATTCTCGTTCTGCTGAAATGTGTATATTTGCAATCCTTGTGTGATAATTTTTTTCATACTTTTAAGTTATTAATCAATTAAAATCAACCTATGGCGCCTTAAAAATATTGGACGTCATCTTTGTCTATTTTACACCAAATTACTCTTTGGCGCAACCCGCCCACCAAGGTTAGCATAGTTCATCGCTCACTCAACCAAAACCAAAACTTATTTTTTAATTCCTCACCCAATTCATAAGCATCAGCGTGGGAAAGTACGCCAAGGTATGAATTAAACGAAGAAAACAATTTCGTCTCATCTTTTTTTCCATCAAGATACTCGCCAACCCGTCTGCGCAATTTCCTGAATACGCGATGTTTTGTTTTATTTCTTAAAAGACGATAGTGTGGTAAAATCACATATCCCAAAAAGTCGGCCCCGCGGCGGTATTTACGAATAGATAATTTTTGCGGATGAAGCGCCAGTTTTAATCTGTTATACAGAAATTCCCTGATCGGGACAAGCAAATTTTCCAAATATCTTCTGTCAGTTGAAACAATCACAAAGTCATCAGTGTAGCGCGCGTAGTGTTTTACCTTTAATTCACTTTTAATGAATTGATCAAATTCATTCATATAGATGTTGGCAAATAATTGCGAGATCAGATTGCCAATGGGCAAGCCAACATCTCCCCTCTCCTTGCCAAGGAGAGGGGCGCAGGGGTGAGGTGGTCTGGCGGAAAAACTGCCAACAATTTGGTCAATCAACCATCTGGTGTCTGGGTCAAGAATTCTTTTTTTGATGATTTCCAACAATATCTCGTGGTCAATGGTGTCAAAAAATTTGCGCACATCGCATTTCAAGACAACACATCGCGCAGTATAGTTTCGACTTTCTTGGCGAATCATTGTCTCCAAAGCTAATACTCCTTTGTGCGCGCCCTTGCCAATGCGGCAAGAAAACGAGTTGGGGATAAAGGTTGACTCAAAAATTGGATTCAGTGCCCGAAATACAGCGTGGTGAAGCACGCAGTCCCGCACCGTGGCTTTGTGAATATGCCGAACCTTAGGATCGCGAATGTAAAAAGAGGTATATGGACCGTGCTGGTATTGCTTTGATTTAAGCTCTCGTTGCAACAAGAACAAATTTTGTTCCAGCGCAAACTCAAAGGACAGAACGTCCAATTTTTTGCTTTTGTCTCTTTTAAATTCCTCCCATGCCATTACCAAATTTTCCATTAAAGTGATCCGACTAAATAATTCTTTATATATTTTCATATGAATGACTTAGATATACCAATCTTTAAAAAGGCCTACGAATTGTACAAGCTGTTTCATGAATACCGAAAAGTGGTTTCCAAACAAGACCGCTTTACCATTTTTGAACGCTGTGAAAATCTGATAATGGAAGTGACCGAGGGCGTCATCAGGGCTGGAACAGAGCCAAAGACGGTGAAAGTTGCCACACTGGAACACACCAGCTTGAAACTAAACATGCTACGCGTGTTTATTCGTCTGATGAAAGATGTTAAGGTCATAGACAACAAAAAATATGTGACAATAGAAAACATCGTTGATGAGATGGGACGGATGCTCGGTGGCTGGATTAAAGCCAGCAAAGCCGTCTAAAAAATGGTTATCTTTAACAGAAGGGGTGTCCAAAATAGGACACCCTTTCTTGTTTTTCGGAGAGACTTCGCAGAGAAAGCCGACGCCGAGCCATAGTTCTCGTTGGCATTGTCGCACCCGCCGGCGCTGAACCCGAGCTTGCCGCCGCCGAAGCAGAAGAGAGGCGCGAACGCGAAGGCGTCATCGGCCTCCGGCGAGTACTCGTCGCCAGCGCAGTCCACGTGGAGCTGTTCCCAGCGCACGAGCCGCTCTGGATGCGTCAACAGCATGATGCCGATGGCGAAAGCGCCGAGCCCAAACTCGTTCTTCTCAAACAACACCCGACCCCGCCGGACCGACTTGCCGCGCCAGCGCAGGCCGAACTGGGCCGCGACCACGAGGATGTCAAAGTCCTTCTGCTGGTCGCCGACATGGCGGAGGAACTTCTCAGTCCGCACGTGCTGACGCAGGTACTTGGCCGCGAGCTTGCCCCGGCGGTAGTTGTAGAACTTCCGTCCGGAGGACTCAATCAGAGCCAGCACCTTCTCCACCGCCTCGCCGTACGTCGGCGCGATGTTCTGCCACCGCGGGATGGCGAACCAACCCTCGGCGTGCTTGGGCAACGGGAGCGCCGTGACTTTCTCGTCGGCGAACCCGAGACCCGGAAAGAGCCCGCGGAGGATGCTGGTCTGCTCCGCGATACCCTTCGGACCCTTATACTCGGGCGGGTACTTGAACGCGGATTCAACCTCCTCGTCCGCGAACTGGTTGGGAACAGACAACTTCCGGAGCGTCTCGCGCACGAAATTGCGCGTGGCCTCGCAGAACTCGTCCCCGTTGGGGTCAATGACGCACTGCGCGCCCTCCTTGCTGAGGTCGAGTTCGTCCAGAACCCTCTCCACAGCATCCAAAAC
>CAYSQU010000062.1:0-4613 GCA_964433365.1 uncultured Gammaproteobacteria bacterium | reverse complement strand
GATAGTAAGAGATTGGCAGTTGAAAAGCAGTCGTGTCTTTGGCTTTTTCTTCCATCGGACGTTCATCAATAACAGTAATATGTATGCCTTTTGTCAAATATGCCTGCTGGCGCAAATGATCCAAAATCAGTTTTAATTCATAATTTAGTGTTTCAAAAACAGCGCTGTCGGCGTGAAACATTATGGTGGTGCCAGTGTGATTTGTTTTGCCAGTGGAGCGGACTTTGTATTGCGGTTTTCCGCATTTGTACGCTTGCTCCCAAATTTTTCCATCGCGGTGCACAATCGCTTTCATGTCATCAGATAACGCGTTCACGACTGATACGCCCACGCCATGCAAACCACCCGACACTTTATACCCGCCATCGCCAAATTTTCCGCCGGCATGCAGGATTGTCAAAACAACCTCCAACGCGCTTTTTTTCTCGGTTGGGTGCATGTCGACTGGGATGCCACGACCATCGTCGTATACGGAAATCCAGTGGTCTGGCAAAAGTTTGACTTCGATATTTTTGCAATAACCAGCCATGGCTTCGTCAAAAGCATTGTCAACAACTTCCCAGATCATGTGATGCAGGCCCGATTGTCCTGTTGAGCCTATATACATGCCCGGGCGTTTTCGTACGGCTTCAAGGCCCTCCAAGACAGTGATGTTTTTGGCTGTGTAGCCGGTGGAAGTTGGTTTGTCTTTATCTGGGACTTTATGAACTTTAGGAACTTTAATAACTTTATTAACTTTCGGTTTTTGTTCAATCCGTCCATGAGAGACACGTTTTAGAGGCATAATAATAACACTTTATTATATAAAAGTTGACTATATTATATCACGGGATGAGTTTGATGACAAGTGGTTTGTGGGTTTCTTAATTTGTTTTTTTGTTATAAATTATTCCACATTTTTTCAAACCACATCCTAAACGTTTTAGCTATGGCCTCGTTTTCTATTATGGTGCCTGTTGGGTAAGAAGAAAGTTCAATAAAAGCGATTTTATTTTCCCAGCATAATGTGTCGGCCGGGAAAACGCCCATCTCTTTTGGCCACACTTTATAAAAATATTTGCTGGTGCTTTTTGCTCGCTGATTTAAGTGTTGTATTAACGTGTCTGACTCATTGACAATGTCTCTTTTTGTCATTAAAGGCGGGACGTCAATGTATTTTTTTTGTTCAAAAAAACCTGGAAATGTTGCTTCAAGTTTTTCGGGTGAAAAAATAGTAACAATCTCAAATGGCTTGTTGAGTTTTTTTAATTCAGAATTAATTTGTTCATAAATCTGCAAGACCCCATCTGGTCCGGAAAAAAATTGAACATTGGCTGGCGGTTTGGTATCTTGTTTTAATTCTTCAAATTCCGTGACTGACTCCATTACATTTTTTTCTAGTCGAGCAAATTGTTCGCGCTTGCGTTCAATAAAAGCCACCAGATTCGCGTGGCTCAAGGCCTCAAAATGGCGAATTTTATGTTCTTCAATCATGTTCAACAGGCCGGCTTTTGCCATTCCTTCTGCGATATCATAAACGTGTGTTCGGGTGACGCCAGAGTCGCGCGCTATTTGACTTACTGTCGCGCGGCCGTTTTTTAATAAAGTTAGGTATATTTTTGTTTCCTTTTCTACAAGGCCGAGTTCTGATTTGAAACAGATCTTTTTACAACCAAAGGGGGCTATTATGGAAAAGATGGAAAAGAAGGTGTTTAAGAATTGGCTGGCGATTTGCGCTATTCAGGACAAGTTCGTGAAGTGGGCATTGGCCATGCTCAATCTGAACTCTGACGTGGGCAAGAAGTTTGTTGTCTTGGAGAACAACGAAAGTTGTGAAGAGCTCCACATCGCCCCGGCCGAGCTGATTGATGTGGATTGTCCGGTGAGGATTCGATGTCGTTGATCTTTCCTCTTCTGTCGGGATTACAAGACAGAATGTGAGCCGGGCACGTTCAAAAGCCGGCATATCTGCTTGCGCGCAGACACAAGACAAAAAATCTTTCGGCTTAGGCCGGGGATTTTTTGTTTTTAAGTAGTTTGTGGTATAATACACGCATAAAAAATGTAAAAATATGACAAATAATCCAAGTTCATTGGCGATTTTTGAGACATATAAAATTCGGCGGCATTATGACGAAAAAAAAGAAATTTGGTATTTTTCAGTGGTGGATATCGTGGCGGCATTGACAAGTCAGACGAATTTTCAATTAGCCAGAAATTATTGGAATAAATTAGCGCAAAGACTTAGGGAAGAGGGAAGTGAAACGGTGACAAATTGTCAGCGGTTGAAAATGGTTGCTGAAGACGGCAAGTTGAGAGAAACTGATGCGGCCGATGTAGAAACAATTTTGCGTTTAATCCAGTCGGTTCCCAGCCCAAAGGCCGAACCCATTAAATTGTGGCTGGCCAAAGTTGGTTATGAAAGGATGCAGGAAATGGTAGATCCTGAAAGAGCTCTAAATCGTTCAAGAGAATATTGGCAAAAACAGGGTAGGAGCCAAAAGTGGATACAGCAAAGAATGATGGGGCAAGAAACAAGAAATAAACTGACTGACTATTGGAGCGAACATGACGTGAAAAAAGGCGAGGAGTTCGCCATACTTACAAATATCATTCATGAAGAATGGAGTGATTTGTCAGTGAAAAATCACAAAAATTTAAAAGGTTTAAAAACTCAAAACCTTTGGGACCATATGAGCGAGGAAGAATTAATTTTTTCCGCTTTGGCCGAACTTTCAACCAGAAGAATCGCTGAAACCGAAAAAACAAAAGGTTTTGATGCTAACAAAATTCCAGCGAAAAAAGGCGGCAAAATCGCGAAAGACGCGCGAATCGCGCTTGAACAAAAAATCGGGAAAAGCGTGGTCACAGGCAAAAATTTTTTGCCAAAATCAAAAAATAACAAGTTTTTAAGAGATGACGCGGGGAAATGACACAGCTCGTTGGGTGTGGTATAATACATTTATGAAATCAATTTTCACTGAACAGATAAACAAAGAATTAAAACATGATTTCGTATATCCTTTTGAAACAAACGAAGGCATTTTTATCATTGAAATAATCGCGAGAGCCAAAAGTTGGTGGCAGAATTTGAAGGGCCTGAGAAGTTTTTTAAAGGATGACGACATAACACTGAATATAGATAGTAAAGAAATTTTTACTTCCAATAGTAATGATAAGGATGTCAAAGCAATCTGGAATGGCAATGAGTTAAAGGGTCTGGCAAAAACAGTGTTAGTAGCAGTAAAATTAAAAAAAGGTAAACACATTATAACTCTCAATCCAGACCAAAGTCCCAGTTTAGAAAGCATTAAAATATCAGAATTGGAAGAAAAAGATAACAATACAATAATTTATTCTCCCTCAGATAATAACCCGCCAGAAAAAGGAGATAGGAGGCCGTGGATAAGTTGTGTTTTTATTAATTTAGCTATTAAGGAATTGAGTGTTTTAGCCAAAGCGGATAAGCAGGGCAGGGATGATGAAGACATTAAATTGCTTGTCAATGGAAAGATAGAAAAAAATGAGGATAATAAGCCACACAAGGACTGGTTGTGGTGCGGTAAAGTGTTAAATGGAAAAGAAAAGGAAGTGGTAAAAGCGTTTAATTTGGAAAAAGGAACTCACAGCATTGAATTGTGGGCGGATAATTCGCCATATCTTAAAAAGATTGAAGTAACTGTTTTACCCGACAATGATAGTGGCGAATACAGTGAAAAAACGATTAAGCCATATAAATACAGGGGTGTTTTTGGAAACGAGGACTATAATCGGTATGACGCGATAATAGCAGAGACGGTCGCTTACTGGAATAATGAATTTTTGAAAGACACTGATCCGCCAGACGATACTTTGGATCCCAACTTGGTTAAAGCAATGATATATCAAGAAAGCAGAATGGGATTTGATGAAACGGCCGGGATAAACGTTATGCAAGTTGGGAAAGAGGGCGATCCGTCGGTACTAACTTTAACAGGGGAACTTCCAGAATACTGGATTCACAATGGAAAATTGATTCTTTTAAAATATGATGCCAAAGTTGAATCTATCAAAGATAGCGTCAATTGGGGCGTGAGATGGCTTTATCATAAAGCCCAAGGATCAACAAATGATAAAAAAAGATATTGGAAACCGTGGAGAGAGGCCGTAATAAAATATGGACCTCCGGAAGAAGAATACATTGTTAGTGTTTGGGATATTTATAAGAAGGGGATCAAAAAAGAAAAAAATGGGACAATTCGTCTTTGGTCAATTGTGTTGTTTTTGATATCGTCGCTGTTTTTGAATGGCGGTGTTGCTTATTCACTGGAGAATAGAATAAGGGATCAAATCATGAGGGGAGAGAGAGAACAATTAGAAGACATCAAATTGGCATATAGCCAAGACAAGAACTATTTTTTGGCGCAAGTAGAACTGGAAGAGGACTGGTGGGAGGAATTGAAAGTCGGCAGGATTAAGAATCAAAATATAGAATGGCTAAGAATAAATAAACCGCCCAGTGAGCAGGCCATTTTATCGGCAAGATTTATTGATTTAGAGGGGTTTAGTGATCCTGTGGTAGAGGTTTATGGGCTAACCCATCCGTGGCATGGGTTTTTATATATTTATGAAATTAAAGATGACAAGTTAAATTT
>CAYSQU010000061.1:0-4637 GCA_964433365.1 uncultured Gammaproteobacteria bacterium | reverse complement strand
GTAAAGTAATCAGCGAGGCATAATTGCCCCAATTCATAACTCAAGCCAATTTGAGCGATAAATTGGAACAATTAAGCACTGTGAAAAGAACGACAAACTTTGTTTTTAGTCCACACCATACAATACCACCAGACAAGCAAATTGTCAAGATTGGTGGTTGTCTTGGCGGGAAATTAAAATGGGTTCAAATTGCAACCTTTCAATCTGTGTATATATTTGTTTATCATGCAATTCTTCCGTGTAACGTTCAATTTTTATAGGAGCATCAGCTCAGATTTGTCCAATAATTCTATCATCATAATAAAGACGCCATTTGGCGTTAAATGACTTTAAGCAATTGGTAAAATGCGAGGCGCCGCGATTATTTTCTATCGCGTGATAAAGGGCTGAAGAATCTAACTTTAATACATCAAGCAAAAAACCGATTTCACGCTGAATAGTGATGTTTGAACGGATGGCATACTCCTGAAGTTTTTTTAAATCCAATTCTTGGTGATAATCGCGCAATTTTTCAAAAACCAAGCTCGCGCCGCCAAAACTTTTGTCTAAATACAAATAGTCAATCAAAGCTTTTTCGGCATCTGCTATACGCACTAATTTTCCATTTTCCATTTTTTCGTTAAAACCAAAAAACATACTTCTTTTTACTCTTGAAAATGCAAATGTGTAATTATCCACAGCGTATCGTTTATTTTCTTTATCAGTCACGCTCACAATCGTACTCGCGTACTGATCAAACATGTTGTAATAATTGAGCGCGTGTGAAAGACTGACGTACGATTCTTTTACCAAAACATTGGCAACACTTAAAAGCGACACATCAATCTGAAAACGAGCTGTGATGCTGTCAATAATGAGATACAATCCGTTCTTAATCCGTTTTAACCATCCGGCTTTGGACAACAAGTTAATCCGTTTGTAGGCCGAAGCTGTGGTATATCTTTCTTTGAAAATAACCAATAGCTCCCGCACACCCAAAATTCGGCCATGCGAAGAAATGGCTTTTTCTATTAGTTTTGTATCTTGTTCTGACAAAATGGTACTTTTCATAGGTGTATTTATCCCATATACAGGTTATATCTACAGATATTATATACCAAATCAAAGAAAAAGTAAAGAGTAACACTGTGGATAAGTCAACAGGTGGTTCACTGCTACTTTGACAACGAAACCGCCCTTTTGGCGGATTGTCGCAGTGTTTTCCTTAAAAGCGCGGTCAAATTGCCTTTTTCCAGCGCTTTTAAGCCCGCCTCGGTTGTTCCGCCTTTTGAAGCTACTTGTTTTTTAAAATCTGAAGCATTTTTATCTTTCTGTAATATATCATTGGCGCCGTCAATCGTGGCCAAAAGCAATTCTTCGGCCATTTTTTTGTCAAAACCCAAGCCAACGACTGCTTTGAGCCAGCACTCTACAAAATAAAAGAAAAAACCGGGTCCGCTTCCACTGACAGCCGTCGCCTTATTAATTATTGATTCGTCTTTGACAAATATCTCCTTGCCAAGCAAACACAAAATTGATTTGGTCTGCTCTCGCTCCCCTGCTGACAATGCGCGTGAGCATGTCCAGACAGTCATTGACTTGCCGACCCGCGCGCCCAAATTTGGCATTGCTCTAACAATTTTTTTAACGTTTAATTTCTGTTGTATTCTGTTTATGCTGATGCCGGCCATAATTGATAATACTACCGTCTTTTTGTCAATCAATCCGCGCAACTCAACGCACAATTCAACGAACGATTGCGGTTTGACAGCAATGATAACCATGTCCTCATTTTGCAATGATAATTTACTCTTATCATGGCCGACAATTTTAACGCAAAAATTCGCTTTCGCGTTTTCCAGCGCGTTTGAAAAAATTTTGCCCATTACTCCGGCGCCGATGATGGTAATATTTTTCATATTATTATACATTAAGAACTTTGTTTAGCTTATCTAACGCCAAATCCACTTCTGGTTTGGTAATCACTAATGGAGGAGCGAGCCGGATAACATTTTCGTGCGTTTCCTTGCACAACAAACCAAGTTTCATCAATTGCTCGCAATACTTTCGCGCGCCACCAACGTCTTTCTTTAACTCTATACCGACCCACAAACCCTTTCCACGAATTTCCTGTATTATACCACTTTTAATCTTTTTCAACTCGGCCAAAAGATACTCTCCAAAAAATTTTGAATTTTCAACAAGATTTTCCTCTTCAATTACCTCCATTGCCGCCAAACCAACAGCGGCCGCCGCTGGATTACCGCCAAATGTTGAACCGTGGCTTCCAGGCGTGAACACATCCATAAATTTACTGTCCGCGAGAACCGCTGAAACAGGATAGACGCCTCCGGAGAGCGCCTTTCCAACAATCAAAACATCGGGTTTTATTTTTTCGTGTTGAAAAGCAAACAATTTGCCGGTTCGCCCAAACCCGCTCTGCACTTCGTCAAGCATGAGCAAGATATTATTTTTAGAACAAACTCGCCTGACTTCTTTTAAATAACCATGTGGCGGAATAATAATACCAGCTTCGCCCTGAATCGGCTCCACGAGAAACGCCACCGTATTTTTTGTGATTGCCTTTTTTAACGCGCCGACATCGCCAAAATCTATAACTTTAAAACCCTGAGTGAACGGCCCAAAATTATTTTTATACAAATCCTCAGTAGAAAAACTTATAATAGCAGTGGTTCGGCCATGAAAATTGTTCTCGCACACAATAATTTCCGCGTGATTTTTCGCGGCTTTCTTTTTTTCATAGCCCCATTTGCGGGCAAGCTTGATTGCTGTTTCAACCGCTTCGGCGCCGGTATTCATCGGCAGACACTTTTCAAAACCAGTCATCTCGCAAATTTTTTTATAAAACAAACCCAGCTTATCATTGCGAAAAGCGCGTGACGTTAAAGTCAGCCGGCTGATTTGTTTTTTCATTGCCGCGATTATTTTTGGATGACAATGGCCTTGATTAACCGCGGAATATGACGCCAAAAAATCCATGTATTTTCGGCCTTTCACGTCCCACACCCAAACGCCCTTGCCGCGAGTTAAAACAACATCAAGAGGATGATAGTTATTAGCGCCGAATTTTTCTTCTAACGAGACGAAATTTTGTTTGTCCATATAGTTAATAAAAAATAAATTAAAAAAATAGCGCCATTTGATTGGCGCTATCTATTGTGACAAGGTAAACAAACCAGTCGCTATAATAGATAGCGCTGGCGTGGTGGGTTAACTTGAATTAAAAAGCTTTGTTTCATATCTCTATTTTTATTATATATGACCACCAAAAACTTGTCAAATCCACCACTATCATATATACTTCAACAATACTAAAAACACAAAAAATATGAAAAACTACACGATAATCGGCGCTTTGGCGATTGTTATCGCCGCATTGCTCTGGTCGCTTGACGGAACATTTTTGCGCCCCCAGCTTTATACATTGCCATCTGTCTTTTTAGTGTTTTTAGAACACGCGCTTGGATTCATTATTCTAATTCCATTTTTATTTATTTTCAAATCACAACTCAAAACCATAAGCAAAAAGCAGTGGATGACTATTTTTTGGGTCGCGTTATTTGGCGGGGCGCTGGGGACAACTTTCATGACCAAGGCGCTGTTTTTGACCGGCTTCAAAGATATTTCCGTAGTAATTTTATTGCAAAAATTCCAGCCGATTTTCGCGATTTCTTTGGCCGCGATTTTTCTGCGTGAGAGATTCCCAAAGCGTTTTTACGCTTACGCCACAATCGCGGTGATTGCGGGATATTTTGTCACTTTCAAAGACCCGTTCACTATAAATAAAGTCGGTGGAGCGGCCGCGCAGATGATCCTCTACTCTTTATTAGCCGCGTTTGCTTGGGGGTCTTCTACTACATTTGGAAAATACTCGCTAAAAAATATCAATTACGGACTATTGGCCGCGTTGCGTTTTGGACTTACGATTTTAATCATGGCATTGCCGGCGCTTTATTATTACCATGGACAATTTACATTGGTCTCATCTCGGCAATGGACAACATTGGCCATAATTGTCTTTACTTCCGGAGCCGCGGCAATGTGGCTGTATTATTTTGGATTGAAAAAAATCCCGGCATCCCTCGCGACGCTCTGTGAGTTGTCGTGGCCCGTGTCTGCAATCATTTTTGACTATTGGCTTAATCACAATATCTTGTCTTGGTCCCAACTTTTCGGCACAGCAGTGTTGATTTTTGCCGTGTACAAAGTTACAGCCCTTAACAAGCCGAGGACAATCACTGGCACAGTTGAGGCCGGACTTGGGCAAGGAAAAAACCTCGGCATGAAAACCGCCAACTTAAACATCGCGCTCGCCAATAAACTGCCAAAGGGCTTGTATACTTGCGAAGTCGTAGTCAACGATAACACCCATTCCGGATTGCTATATTATGGATATAATTCAATAAGCCAAAAGGACTGTTTGGAAACGCACATTTTTGATTTTGCCAATGATATTTACGGCAAAAACATAACCGTGATTACAGGCAAATATTTGCGATTACCAAAAAAATTCAAAGACCCAAAGGACTTGATGGCGCAGATACAAAAAGATTTTAAAACGGCCCAATAGGGCCGTTTTTGCTGCGGTGATATTTTACACTTTGCGCGAACCTTTTTTGAACGAAACGGCTGATTCG
>CAYSQU010000060.1:0-4685 GCA_964433365.1 uncultured Gammaproteobacteria bacterium | reverse complement strand
ATTAATCAATTCTAATTCACATATTTGTTGCGTTAGAAGTTAGAATCCAAGTTATAATTAAAAATTACAAATTAAAAATTGAAAATTATGAGGCATGTACCAGTGTTATTAAGCGAGACGATTGATTCTTTGCAACTCGCTTCTGGTATGCGAGTGATTGATTGTACGCTTGGCGACGCGGGACACGCGGAAAAAATTTTGGAAAAGATCGGACCGAGCGGCAAATTGCTTGGCATTGACGCGGACGTGGAGGCGATTTTGCGAGCAAAACAATATCTTTACAATTTTGGCAATCAAGCGATTTTTGTCCGGGACAATTTTGTCAATTTAAGCAAGATTGTCGCGGAGCAGAAATTCTTTCCGGTGAACGGTATTTTGTTGGACCTTGGGTGGTCCAGTCCGCAGTTTGAGGAGAGGGGGCGTGGTTTTAGCTTCGCGAAACCGGAGGAAAAACTTGACATGAGATATGGTAGTAGCGGCAAAACAGCCAGTGAGTTGGTGAATGAGTTGAATGAAGAAGAATTAGAGAAAATATTTAGGGACTATGGGGAAGAGAGATTAAGCAGAGAAATTGCAACGGCCATTACTGAGAAACGAAAAATCAAAGAAATTAAACAAGTTAGTGATTTGGTAGAGATTGTCTTGGAAGTATATCGCGCAAAATTAAATACTGAGAAAACAGTGCCGTGGGTTGGTGGATTGCATCCGGCGACTAAAATTTTTCAGGCCTTGCGTATCGCGGTGAATGATGAGTTGGGGGTGATTGAAAAAGTGTTGCCGCAAGCGATAGAAATTTTGGTCACGGGTGGGAGGTTGGCAGTGATCGCCTTTCATTCGTTGGAGGACAGGATAGTCAAGCATTTTTTTAAAGATAGTAAATTAATAAAAATTATTACAAAAAAGCCAATTGAGTGTTTAGAAGAAGAGTCGGCATTAAATCCCCGCGCTCGGTCTGCCAAACTGCGTGTCATTGAAAAATTATAAATATCCAATATCAAATATTTAATATTCAATTTATGGTCGCGTCACCAAATCACATCACATTACGCCAAAGAAAAATGGCTTGGCGGGAAATGTTTTTAAGCAGTACTTGCAAGTACGCGGTTATGGTTTTTATTGTCTTGTTTGGCGTGTTATGCGTTTTGCAAACAAGTTCTATTTCCGCCAAGGGTTTTGTCATGAGCGACCTTGAACAGCAGATTCAGGTTCTAGAAAACGAGAATCAAAAAGTGGAGTTTGAAATTGCCACTCACAGGTCCATGAAGAGCATTGAACAGCGCTTGCAAAGCATGAATCTTGTAACTGTTGATAACGCGCAATATGCCACACTTGCTGGTAATTCGGTGGCGATGAGGTAGAACACTTAAACACTTTAGCACTGAAGCACCCGAGCAATACTTTTGGGTGTTTTTTGATTTTGTGGTATAATATAACCAATATGTGGATACTTGTTTTTCAACGCATACTTTTGGATTTTTTATTGGATATTCTTTATTTTCCTCTTTGGTGGTACACGGGCGGAGCAAAGTACGCGCTGATTTTTTGTTATAACTTATGGCAAGACGCGAATCAGTATCTGGCGCCGTGGTTGTGGTTGAAAAATATCTTCGTGCCAATGTTTGGCCAAAGGGATTGGCAGGGTCGGTTGGTGAGTATTTTTATTCGCCTCATGAATGTCTTGGCGCGCGGTTTTATGATGCTTATTTGGACAGTTGTTGTTTTGGCGCTTTGGTTATTATGGTTAATCCTGCCGATTTTCGTGTGGTATATGTTTTTTAATTCAGTTCTTTGATATGCTTTTTGCGAAAAATATTCCACTAAATTTACTTACTTGCCAAACCTGCCACGGAAGCGGGTATAAAGGCATTATTAAGTGTCCGGAATGTCGAGGCATGTCAATTGGTCGCATGGCGCGCGGCAAGTTTTTGTATTGGGGCGAGCCGCTTGTGCGTTATCATATTAATGTGCGCCGGGCGCGGCGTTGGTTGAATAAATTTGAAATTTTAGGCGCTTTGCTTTTTGCTATCGGCTTTTTGGTTTTGTTTGTTTACGTTGTCTATATCAGAGGGCAGTTTGAAGCCGTGTTTACGCAAAGATTTTGGATGGAAGGCGGGACATCTAATTCAACAATGTTATTTTGGCTTTCTGTAATTTCATTTGGCTATTTATTTTATCGTTTATTTTCCTTTGAAAAACGTTTGGATTTAGTGGAGTGGCATGAGTATGGCGTGAAAACGGAAGAGCGGGATGTTGAAAATGGCTTGCAAACATGGAGAGAGGTTCTTAAAATTAAGCGGAGAAAAAGAAAAAATATCGCGCATTCTTTTACCACAGAGGCGAGCGCGGTTTTAGAAGAGGCGTATAGTTTGGCTTATAAAAATGAAAGTAAGGAAGTAACGGCTTTGCATATTTTTTACGCGCTTTTGTCATCGCAAAAAGTGGGCGGAGTGTTTGTCCGTCTTGGCGTGCCAGTGCAGGCCTTGCAGTCGCGTTTGGGCAAATTTTTTGTCAAAGTCGGACAACGAATGGTGCCAATGATTAGTGATGACACGGCGCAGATTTTGTTTCAGGCATACGACAAGGCCTATGCTGACAGGCAGGAGTATGTGCATGTTACGGAAATTTTGGTAGCAGTCGTGCATCAGTCGGAAGTAATTCAAGAAATGTTGTATGATTTGAAAATTGATAAAGATAAATTGGGGAATGTGATTGAATGGTTAAGAATACGCGAACGTTTGCGCAGGCAATTTCAAAAGTTTAGCAGAGCCGCGGCCAGGCGTAGCAAGCACGGCATGGATAGGGCTATGACAGCCATCGCGACGCCATATTTAAATAGTTTTAGCGAGGACTTGACTTTGGCCGCGAAATTTGGTTATCTTGCGCCGTGCGTGGCGCGTGAAAAAGAAATTGAAGAAATTTTTCGCATTATTGAAGGTGGCCGGCAGAGCGTGGTTTTAGTCGGAGAGCGCGGGGTTGGCAAGATGAGTATTATTGAGGGAATTGCTCAGAAAATGATTGAAGATGATGTGCCAAAACGTTTGCAAGACAAGCGATTGGTGCAGTTATCTACTTCCGGCTTGCTCGCGGGCACAACTTTAAGCGGGGCGCAGGAACGGCTTATGCATATAATGAATGAGATTTCCAGAGCCGGCAATATCATTTTGTTCGTGAAAAACGTGCAGGATTTGATCAGTATCAGCGGCGAACAAGGCAAAGAGGGTCTGGATGTATCTGAGACATTGGCGGAGTTTTTAGGGCCAAGCAAATTTTTAACTTTATCCACAACGACTTTGGAGGGGTACAACAGGCACATAATGAATTCAGAACTCGGATCAGTGTTGGCGCGTGTTGATGTCAAAGAAATGGAAGAGAACCAAGCGATTCAAGTGTTGGAGTCCAAAGTTGGCAGTGTGGAATACAAGCATAATGTGTTTTTTTCTTATGACGCAATCGCGCAGTCGGTTAAGCTGTCGCAGAAGTATTTGCATGATCAGAATTTGCCGGAAAGCGCCATCGCGATTATGACCGAAGCCGCCAGTTTTACCCGTCATAAAAAAGGCGAGAATCAGTTGGTGACAGAAGAAGATGTGGGCGCTGTTGTCAGCGAGAAGACGGGTATTCCCACAACTGCGATTTCTGAAGATGAATCAGGCAAATTGATGCGTTTGGAAGAAGAAATGCATAAAAAAGTGATTGGTCAAGACGAGGCCGTTGATTTGGTCGCTAATGCCTTGCGCCGCGCGCGCGCCGAAGTGCGGTCGCAGAAAAAACCGATTTCCAGCTTTTTGTTTCTTGGTCCAACCGGCGTTGGCAAGACAGAATTGGCGAAAACAATCGCGTCTGTGTATTTTGGCGGAGAAGAGCGCATGATCCGCGTTGATATGAGCGAGTATCAAGACAAGTCGGGTATTTATCGCTTAATAGGCCAGCCGGCTCAGCAAGGCACAGGTATTTTAACCGAGGCCGTGCGCCAGCGTCCATTTTCTTTAATTTTGTTAGATGAAATGGAGAAAGCAGACAAAGATGTCTTAAATTTATTTTTGCAGGTTTTTGATGATGGCCGTTTAACCGACAGCGTTGGCAAGGTGATTGATTTTACTAACACAATTATTATTGCCACGTCAAATGCTGGCACAGCCGAGGTGCAAGACCAGATAAAGCAGGGGATTGAGTTGGAAAAAATCAGACAGGGGCTGATACATGGGAAGTTGAAAGAATATTTCAGGCCGGAATTTTTAAATCGTTTTGACGGCATTGTGTTATTCCGTTCTTTGCAAAGAGAGGAAATAAAGAAAGTGGCGGGTTTAATGTTAAAGAGCGTTGCCAAGGATTTGGAGAAAAAAGGCGTTGGCTTGCGCGTTGAAGATGCGGCTTTGGAGACCTTGGTTGAGGTTGGTTTTGACCCGGAATTTGGCGCCCGTCCAATGCGCCGCGCGATTCAAGACACAGTTGAAAATAAATTAGCTGAATTGATTTTGTCAGGCAAATTAAAAAGACGAGATATTGTTGTGTTGGGGGAAGGTGGAAAAATGACGATAGAGAGATAAGAGATGGGAGATAAAAAATATGCAGAAGTCAAAGTTTTATTGGTTACTCATCGTCGTAATTATTGTTTCTGCGGTATTTTTAGCTTTTTGGCAGAAATTGCACTGGCCGACAGCGTGGATTGAGCTTGGCGGAAAGCG
>CAYSQU010000059.1:0-4742 GCA_964433365.1 uncultured Gammaproteobacteria bacterium | reverse complement strand
AATGGCAAAATAACCGATGACCCGGAAATTCTTTTGGCATGGGAAAATTATGTTAAAACCGCCAAGAGTTTTGATACTACTTTAAATAATGGCGTTTTATTGGTAAAAACAGACGCGGATTTTAATCCGCAGTGGTCAAAAAAGATTGGTCTGGAGGATTATGTCTATGGTTACGATGTGGAACCAACTTCAGACAACGGCCTGATTATTTCCGGCAGTTACAACACCTCAATTTTAAGTTACAGCACCAGCATGGGGCAAGGTTATTTTGTGGATACTTTGCTGATTAAATTAGATGTTAACGGCCATGCTGTCGGTGATGAAGGAATGATTGCTGATTATACTGATTTGTCTATTAAAGATGTCGGTCCATTTCTTGTGATGAAAGATTTTGCGCCAGTTGTGAAAAGTTTGACTTTAAAAATTGATAAAAAAGTTAAACCAAAAACACCTGTTTTTAAAACAAAAGTTATTGATATGTGCTCTGTGGCTGTCAATACAGCGCAACCAAACGGTTCAACCTCTTTGCCATCAATTTTTCCTTCACAAATTCCGCCCAAAACAGCCACTTGGGCGGAAATAACTTACGCGAGCATGGCAGATACGGAAGAAATTAAGCCGATTTATCAAACCGCGATTAAAATTCACCAAGAACTTTTGCCTGTTCTCAACGAAGTATTCGCCAACGAAGTAAAATTAAAAAAAGATGTTTCCGGCGGTCTTGAATATGTTTTCGGACGTTTAGTTGTTGAAAGTGATAAAACAGCTGTGCAAAGCCATCTTGAAGGTCTTGGATACAAGACATACTTGGCCGAAGGCGATCAGTTGGTTATGATGAAAGTTGGCCGGACGCTGACTATTACTTTTTCTTTTTATGATAAAACGCAGGGGACTTTGTTTGTGACTTATTAAATAATAAAGTGTATGACAAAACAATCCAAAAATAAAGCTATTGCCATTTTTGAAGGCAATCAAATCCGCCGCCACTGGGACGAAGAAAAAGAACTTTGGTATTTTTCTGTTGTTGATGTAATTGGAGTTTTGACTGGTAGCACGATACCGAAAAGATATTGGTCAGATCTGAAAAGCAAGCTTGAATTAGAGGGCAGTGAGGTGTACGATAAAATCGTACAACTGAAATTTGTGGCTAAAGATGGCAAATATTATGCATCTGATGCCGCGGACACCGAAGTAATGCTTCGCCTTGTTCAATCCATTCCTTCACCCAATGCAGAGCCATTCAAGCTGTGGCTGGCTCGCGTCGGCTATGAACGGCTGGAAGAGACCGCTGACCCCGAATTAGCCATCAACCGCGCGCTCAGGACATACTTGCAAAAGGGCTATAGCCCGGAATGGGTCAATCAGCGACTCAAAAGCATTGAAATCCGCAAAGCGCTCACTGATGAATGGGAAAATCGTGGCGTGAAAGAGGGACTGGAGTTTGCTATTTTAACAGACGAAATCACCAAGGCGTGGGCTGGTTTGACGACCAAAGAATACAAAAATCTAAAGGATATAAAGAAAGAAAATTTACGTGACAATATGACCAATTTGGAATTGGTTTTGAATATGCTGGCGGAAACAGCAACAACGGAAATCTCCAAAAAGCGCGAGCCAAAAAATTTGCATGAAAATAAAGTCGTGGCACGCGAAGGAGGGAGCATTGCAGGCAAAGCACGCAAGCAAATTGAAGTCAAAACCGGCAAGGCCGTGATTACCGGGAGAAATGCGAGGATATTGATAGCGAAAAAGGGAATTAAAATAAAATTTTAAATAATATGGCCAGCAATATTTTTGAAGAAATTAAAAAGACGGATGATAATGGTAAAAATTATTGGTCTTCGCGCGAGCTTGCCAAAGTTCTAGAATATACGGATTATCGTAATTTTTTGACTGCTGTTAACAAGGCAAAAACGGCTTGTGAGAACAGCGGTGAAGTTATCCACAACCATTTTGTTGATGCCAACGAAATGGTTTTGATTGGGTCTGGTGCCGAAAAACCGGTGGAAACCATCTACCTTTCGCGCTATGCTTGTTATTTGATAGTTCAAAATTCTGATCCGACCAAGGTTGTGGTTGCCAAGGGGCAAACATACTTTGCGATTCAGACGCGAAGACAGGAAAGAACAGACAACCTTATGGAAGATAGTAATCGTGTTTTCTTACGCGAGGAGATGAAAAAACACAATACTGGGCTGATGCAAACTGCTTCTATGGCGGGCGTGGAAAATTATGCTATTTTTCAGAATTATGGTTATAGAGGTTTGTACGGCGGACTCACGACGCAAGACATTCATACCAAAAAACGACTGACGAAATCTCAAAAAATTCTTGATCATATGAACAGCGAGGAACTCGCCGCCAACTTGTTCCGCGCCACTCAGACAGATGCAAAAATAAAGCGTGAAAGTATCAGAGGTCAGTCAGATGCGAATCTGGCCCATTACGAAGTTGGCCAAAAGGTTCGCAATACTATTGCTAATCTTGGTGGTACCATGCCGGAAGAATTACCCACACCTGACGCGATAGGAAAAGCTCAAACTAGAATTAAAAAGGTTGCAAAGAATATTAAGAAGTTGAAGGATAAATAAAAAATCAGTGGGAGGTGATATAATTACAGTATCGTGGTATAATACCAATAAGCATGCAAATTGCATTTAAAAAATACTATCTTTTACTCACCCTATTACTATCAGTAACAGCTATTTTTGTTATCGTCATTCTAAATTTATCCATTTTCAGACAATACTTTTTACCCAATTTTCCAACCGGATTTGATATGGCGCGGGCGGGGGATAATGATAGTTTGATTACTGCTGTTAATGTCGGATTAAGTTGCGCTAATGGGGCAGGGACAATGCCTCTGTCAAATACCACCTTTCTCAAATCATACCGCTTGTTGGTGTTCACAAAAATCAATGGCGCGTGGCCGACCAAAGACGGCGGATATATTGTTTCCGGCATAACTGACCCAAATGTGATGATGATTCCGCCAGATGGCTTTGTGGCCAAACTTGATAAACAAGGCAGTGTTCAGTGGGTGAAGTTGTTGAAAAGCACTAACGCGGCTGGCGTGGGCAATTCGCGCGGCGAAGAAGACGCGCAGTCAATTATTGAGTTGAAAAATGGCGGGTATTTAATGGCTTCCAAGGTTTGGGGTTTTATAAAGACAGCGGAATCAAGCGCTGGCGTGGAAGTGAATAAAATTTTGTTCACTCGGCTAGACAAAAATGGTAACATGGTTTGGAACAAGTCGCTTACAGCTTTTGTGGAGGACGCGAGGAATTCTCTGGTGGAGACAAATGACAAAGGTTTTTTGTTTCACGCTAACATGGTTAGTTTAGCGCCGTCCAAGAGAGGAGAGGATTCTGATGTTTATCAGGATATGCCATTTGCCTCGCTTAAGGTTTTAAAATTTGATCAAAATGGCAATCTTTTGTGGTCAAAAAATGTTAAAAATTTTATTGCCCGCAATAATGATTCTTATTTAGCGCAAACATCTGATGGCGGTTATGCCTTGGCGGGAAATATAGCCGAGACAAATCCGGAAAAAGCGCTGCCATATAATTTTGATACTTATCCGGGCTTGGCAAAATTTGATAAAAATTTCAATTTTAAATGGGCGAAAAGCATGGAAGGCACACCACTCCCATTGGCGATGGCTATTCCCAAAGCAGATGGTGGTTATGAAATGGGTTGGAAAAAATGGCGTCTAGGGGCAATGGCTGTTCACGGTTTTGTTCAAACCAAAGACGACGGCTTTTTGGTTTTGGGAAATATGTCTGGTTTGTCTATGTTGTCTGATAGTTTTGATTTAAAAAATGGCGTAAAAAATTGGATGATGGGATTTAAATTCAGTTCTTCTGGCGATTTGGAGTGGGTCAAAAAAACAACATTTGGTTTTAACGAATTTACTTCGCCAATGATGGGATTTTCCATGTCTGTAACTGCAGATAACCAGATAATGGTTGCCGGACCAATCACTTGGGCGGCTGATGATTATCACGCTCAAATTATAAATGCCAACGCAGAACGTGATTTATATTGCGTAAAATATCAAATCAGCGTAGAAAAATGCAAAGCAAATCAAATAGAGAATATTGAAAACAGCGAACAGACGAAACAGGATTGGGAAAAAGTTCACGCGTTGTATACATCGGTTCAGGACTCTTTTCGTCCGGGCATTTTCATGATGAAAGTTGATGATGAGTTGAAAACTAATTGGGCAAAGATAATTAATCCTTCACGGGGAGCGACAAACTATGTTTTGAAGCCAACCGCCGATAGCGGCGCCATAATCGCTGGTGAGCATGTTTCCACTGACATCAAATCAATGATATTAGATAGCGTTACTTATTATAAAGACGGCTTTTTAATGAAATTAGATGCCAGTGGCAATGTCGCGGATAATAACAATTGGATTATTAACTATAACGGCCCATTTGTTACTGAATTAATGACGCCATACGCTGTTTCCAATGATTTGGTCGTTAAAATAGACCCTTTTAAAATTAAATTAACATCGCGAAAACCGGAATTTTCTCTTTATAAAAAGTCAAAGACAACTACTTATGCTCCGTTTGTGAGTTCAAACGAGACACTTTGCCCGGTGTCACCCGAAATTTCAGCCAATGACGCTCCTTTATTAAATTCAACCATTACTTCAACCGCGCCAAGAACTTGGCCGCAGATTAATTATGAAAAAGCGGTTCCTTTTGAACAATTGGCCAATGATAAGAGTA